>DATLTN010000010.1 GCA_035533595.1 Acidimicrobiales bacterium | reverse complement strand
GGCCTGATCGGCGAGCAGTCCTACGCGAAGGAGTTCACCTCGGCGTGGCGCGAGGTCTTCCCCGACCCCGCGAGCGCACCGGCGTTCCAGCTGATGGAGCTCGGACTCCCGGCACGGGACCTGCTCGTGCAGGTCATCGCGCGGGGCGTGACGAGCTGAGCCAGTCGAGCCGCACGCCGGCGCACCGGGCGCCCCCGGGCGTGCGGCGGCCGTGAGAACGCAGGCTGGCTGGTGGAATTGTCCTGCGCGCGACGGCGCGCGCAGCGCGGCGCGGCAGCCGAACCACGGCGCCGTCCGAATGACACGAGGGAAGAGATAGGTGCCAGCGAACCCAGTCGTGACCGAACTCATCAGGAGCAAGATCGACTCGCTCAGCGATGAGATGCTGCACCTGCTCTATCGCTCCGCGTACTCGACCCTGATGCGCGAGTCGCGGGACTGCAGCTACCTGGCGACGACCCACCGTGGCGAGCTCGTGACCGGTGGCCACCTGCACTACCGGTTTGCGCTGCAGAACCTGATGGCGAGCCACGCGATCGCCGACGGTGACATCTACATCACCAACCATCCCTACCAGGCTGGGGTCCAGCACACCCCTGACCTCATGGTGATGTTGCCGGTCTACCTGAACGGCCGCCACATCGCCTTCTCCTGCACCACCGCGCACAAGTCCGATGTCGGTGGAGCGGTGGTCGGCAGCGCCTCCATGACGTCGACCGACCTCTTCCAGGAGGGGCTGCTGATCCCGATCCTGAAGATCGGGCACATCGAGGGGCAGGGATTCGAGCTCGACGAGAACATCCTGAGCATGATCTCCAACAACGTGCGCAACCCCGACCTGTTCATCGGGGACATGCGCGCCCAGATCGGCGTCACGCTGGTCGGGCGGGAGCGGATCTGCAAGATCGCCGAGCTGTACGGGGTCGAAGCGTTGTTCGATTCCTACGAGGCGATGCTCGACTACTCGGACCGGACCCTGCGCCGCAGCCTCGAACGGTGGCCCGACGACAGCGTGACCGTCGAGGGGTTCCTCGACAACGACGGCGTCAACCTCGACACGCCGGTCCGTTATGAGCTCACCGTCACCAAGTCCGGCGACACGATCGTCTTCGACTTCTCCGGGAGCGACGACCAGACCGACGGCCCCGTCAACATGCAGAAGCCCTACATGGAGGGGGCCGTGTTCGGCGCACTGCTGGCGATGACGGATCCGAGCGCAGGGTTCAACGACGGCATGCGGCGGCCCGTCGAGGTCATCGTTCGCGAGGGCAGCGTCTTCAGCCCGCACTTCCCCGCGCCCGTCGGTGCCGCTTCGGTGGTGAACCACCGGCTGCAGCACTTGATCCAGGAGGCGCTCGGCCACTTCGCGCCGGAGAAGGCCGTCGCTAACGGCGGGGGGAGCGGCGGCACGCTGGCGCTCCTGTGGTCGGACGACCTCGGGGGCAAGACCAGTCGTTCGATGCAGTACGAGGTGCTCGGGACCGGTGGCGGTGCCTGGAACGGCCACGACGGGACCGACGGAACGGGGCCGCTCGGCATCACGCCGGTCGAGATCCTCGAGTTCCAGTTCCCGATGAGGATCAAGCGCTTCGAGCTCATCGAGGACAGCGGGGGAGCAGGGGAGTTCCGCGGCGGGTGCAGCTACCGCCGGGAATACGAGTGCCTCGCCCCCGCGACGCTGAACCGCCGCGCCGACCGCGGCAGGTTCCCCGCGCACGGGATCGCCGGGGGGCACCCCGGCTCGCTGAGCCGCTTCGTGCTGGACAGCGGGACGGCCGACGAGCGGGCGGTCCCCATCGCGGGCAACTACCAGTTCGCCGCCGGTGACTCGTTCATGGTCGAGGGCTCCGGGGCCGGTGGTTACGGCGATCCCCTACGTCGCGAGATCGCCGCCGTGGCGCGAGACCTCGCGATCGGTCGGGTCTCGCGTCGATCGGCGACCGACGACTACGGCGTCGTCTTCGATGCCGCAGGTGAGATCGATCCCGAAGCCACCGCTGAGCATCGCAGGGACCTCGCGCACCCGGCGGTCGCAAGCAACAGCTGAGTTGGCCGCCCGGCGCGTCGCGCGGAGCCGGGTGTGGTCGCTTTTCAATGTGGGAATCACAGCGGATCTGGAGGTCGGGTGCCGACGATAGGCGTTGACGTAGGCGGGACGTTCACGGACTTCGTCGTGTTCGACGACCGACGGAACGAGCTCATGATCACGAAGGTGCCGAGCACACCGGAGAACCCCGCCGTCGCGATCCTGAACGGCATCCAGGTGCTCGTCGACGACGGCCTCGTTCCCGGTGAGGTCGACGCCTTCCTCCACGGGACGACGACCACGACGAACGCGCTGATCCAGCTCGCAGGGGCCAACTGCGGCCTCCTAGTGACGCGACACATGAAGGGCGTCACCCAGGTCCAGACCCAGCGCACCATCGGCCAGCGGAACTCCTACAACCGGTCCCGCATCGTTCCCCTCATCGACGAGCTGAACGTCTTCGAGGTCGGGGAGCGCATCGATCGCAACGGTGACGTCGTCGTGTCGCTCGATGAGGAGGACATCCACGCGGCGGCACGGCTGATCGCTGAGCGGCAGCTGCAGGCCGTCGCGATCTGCTTCATGTTCTCCTTCACCAACCCGGCGAACGAGCACCGGGCGAAGGAGATCATCGAGCGCGAGGTCCCCGGATGCCGGGTCTTCTGCTCGGTCGACATCCTCCCGCGCATCCGGGAGTGGCCGCGCATGTCGACCACGATCCTCAACGCCTACCTCGAGCCCGTGCTCGTGGAGTACCTCGACCACCTCGCCTCGGGGCTCGTGGCCTCCGGGGTGACGACGAAGAAGACCTTCCTCATGGAGTCGAACGGCGGGGTGATGCCCTTCGACGCGGCGCGCGCCGGCGGAAAGGCCGTGCACACCCTCCTCTCCGGGCCGGCGGCGGCGGTGCAGGCGGCGCGGCGACTCGCCAGCGCCTCGGGGATCGAGAATGTCATCACGATGGACCTCGGCGGTACGAGCTGCGACATCGCCTTCGTGCAGGGCAGCGTCGCGCTCGAGGCGACCGAGGGTCAGGTCTGCGGTTACGACATCTACGTTCCGATGCTCGACATCGAGACCATCGGCGCGGGCGGGGGGACCATCGCCCGCGTCGAGGGCAGCGGCCGCCTGCGGGTCGGCCCGCAGAGCGCCGGGGCCCTCCCCGGGCCGGCTGCCTACGGCCGCGGGGGAGTGGAGGCGACGATCACCGACGCGGACGTGGTGCTCGGCTACCTGAACCCCGAGTTCTTCCTCGGCGGCAAGCTCACGCTCGACGTCGAGCGGGCGCACTCCGTCGTCGAGGAGAAGGTGGCGAAGCCGCTCGGCATGACGACCGTCGCCGCGGCCTCTGCCATGGTGCAGGTCAACGACGCGCACATGGCCGACGCGATCCGCGTCGTGGCCGCGCGACGGGGCGTGAGCATCATGGACTGCCGGCTGGTCGGCTGCGGAGGAGCGGGCCCGGTGCACGTCGCGGCCGTCGCCGAGGAGCTGGGGATCCGTGAGGTCATCGTCCCCGAGTCCCCGGGGGTGTTCGCAGCGCTCGGGCTGCTGTGCACCGACGTCGCCCAGGACTACGTGCAGACCGACATCGCCCGTCTCGACCGGATCGACTCCGACACCATCGGCCGCAACTTCAAGAACCTGGAGATGCGTGCCATCGAGGAGTACGGCGCCCAGGGATTCGGACCCGAAGAGGTGCGGATGGTCCGTGAGGTCGACGCACGCTACGCCGGGCAGGGCTTCGAGATCCGGGTCCCGGTCGCCGACCCCACCGACGCGCAGGTCTGTGACGACGTCACCCGGCAGTTCCACGACATCCACGAGGTCGTCTACGGCCACAAGGCGGTCGACGAGGCGGTGGAGCTCGTCAGCTACCGCCTGCGCGCCGTCGTCGACATGCCGCAGTACCAGCCGTTCGTGAAGGACGGTGCGGCCTCGCCGCAGCGCACCGCGACCCAGCGCGAGCTGCACTTTGCCGAAGGGACCTTCACCGCAGAGGTCGTCCGACGCGACGAGCTCACCGTCCGCCAGCGCGTCGCCGGGCCCGCGGTCGTCGAGCAGCTGGATACCACCACGGTCGTCCCCCCGCGTTGGTCCGCGACCCTCGACGAGTTCGGCAATCTCGTCCTTCGCTACGAGGATTCCTGAGGCGGCACCCCACGTCCCCACCGGGGGCGGCCGGGGTGCGCGCCGGAGCCTCCCCGGGGTCGTCCGACCGGGGCGGGCGGCGCAGGGCGCGCCACCGAGCGGGCTACCGCTCCCGTGGCCGTTCGCGGGGGAGCGTCAGCGGGCGACGGTGAACCACAGCAGCGCCGGCCGCCCCTCCTGGATCGCCGGGGCGTAGAGACGGCCGCTCACGTCGTCGAACGCCGCCCATCCCGACTCGTCCTTCGTCGGCACGTTCTCGATCAGCGCGACCGGGTCCCCACCGATGATCGCCATCGACGGACCACCCGGCGCGTCCGAGCCGGCGAAGAAGAAGCGATCGACCGAGGCGGCGTAGGCGGCGCCGTCGCCCGGCCCGCAGTCCTCGATCACGGTCGCGACCTTCTGGGTCGCGAAGTCCCAGAGCACGGCGTGCGGGTGCTGCCGGTTCGAGCAGGCGAGGATCGCCTGGTTCGTCGTGGGGTTGATCGCCATCCCGTTCGGATGGCACGCGTCGACGATGTCGAACGTGTTCACGAGCGTGTCGGTCTCGGGATCGACCTGGTACAGGACGTTGTCCACGTTCCCCGCCAGGTACACCATCCCGTCGGCGGGGTTGTAGCGCGGCTGCTCGAGGCCTCCGCCGAGGCCCTCGATCCTGCCGACGACGGTGTCGTCGACGGCGTTGATCGCCACCATGAAGCCGTCGTTGCGGTTCGCGGCGTAGATCTTGGTGTGCACGGGGTCGAAGTCGATGAGGTCGGTGTTGCCGCGGCCCCCGGTGTCGATCCTCGTGAGGAGCGTGTGGTACTTGTCGGAGTCCGGGTCGATGTCGATCACCGCGACCATCGAGCCACCGAGGCCGACGAAGGTCTTCCCGACCGGCTTCGCGATCGCGATGCCGTACATCAGCCCACGAATGCGCACCGTCTTCAGGTGGACCGGCCGATCACCGCTGATGTCGAAGACATCGACGCCGCCCGTCCAGTTGTTGCTCATGTAGAGGCGTCGAGCCTCCTGGTCGATCTCCAACGTGTCGGAGAACTTGGTCCCTACCGCCGACTCCGGGAAGAGGTACATCTCGAGCGATTCTGCTGACGACCCTGGCACGGTGCTCCTCTCAAGCGGGCTCACTGCCCTTCGGTTGACCTGTCCCACCAGCGGCTCGCACTGCGGGCCGCTGTCTTCAAAAACCTTCCGATTCCTCCTTGGCTTGGCTGGCGATGTCGAAGCGGCGGAACGAGCGCCGGTCCATCGGCTAGTCGACCCGCGTGCCGGCCGGTGCCGCCGCGGCGGTGTGGCGCTCGAGCGGGAAGTGGCAGGCGACCTGTCGCCCCTCGCTGACCGCGTTGAGCGGGGGCTCGACGTCCGCGCAGAGCTGTTGCGCGAACGGGCAGCGCGTGCGGAAGCGGCAGCCGCTCGGGGGGTTGGCGGCGGAGGGGATGTCGCCGGTGAGGCGGATGCGGTCCGGGGTCGCGGTGCCGTCGGAGTGGGGCATCGAGGAGAGCAGTGCCGCGGAGTAGGGATGGAGGGGGTTCGAGAAGAGCTCGGTGGAGGGCGCGAGCTCGACGATCTTGCCGAGGTACATGACCGCGATGCGGTCGCTCATGTGGCGGGCCACCGAGAGGTCGTGGGTGATGAAGAGGTAGGAGAGGTCGAAGTCGGTCCGCAGGTCCTCGAAGAGGTTGAGGATCTGCGCCTGGATCGACACGTCGAGCGAGGAGACCGCCTCGTCGCAGACCATGAGGTTCGGGCTGAGCGTGAGCGCGCGTGCGATCGCGACCCGTTGGCACTGGCCGCCGGAGAGCTCCCTCGGTCGACGCCGACCGTGGATCCGTGCATCGAGGCCGACCGCCTCGAGGAGCTCCTCGACGCGGCGCGTGCGCTCCTGCTTGGTCCCGACGTCGTGCACCGCCAACGGCTCCCCGACGAGCTCCAGCACGTTCCAGCGGGGGTTGAGGGAGCTGAAGGGATCCTGGAAGACGACCTGCATGCCCTGCATCGCGTTGCGCAGCGCGGCATGTCGGAGCTGCACGAGGTCCGCCCCCTTGAAGACCACCTCGCCCGCCTCGGGGCGGGGGAGCTGCAGGATCGAGCGCGCGAGCGTCGACTTGCCACACCCCGTCTCGCCGACGAGCGCGACCGTCTCTCCGGGCCAGATGTCGAACGAGACGTCCGCCACGGCCTGGATCTTCCGCCGCCCCTGTCCCGGCGTGTTCACGACGAAGGTCCGCTCGACGTGCCGGACGTCGAGCAGGGGCGCCGTGGTGCCCGCCTGGCGCGCCGTCTGTCGCACCGCATCAACTCCGCTCGTGGCCATGTGCAGGCGGTCTCCAGGGGCTCCGGGGTTACAGGGGGTACCAGCAGGCGCAGGCGTGCGTGCCGTCGAGGACCGCGAGCGGAGGGGCCTGTTCGGTGCACCTCGCCTCCGCGATCGGGCATCTCGGTTGGAACGCACATCCACGCGGCGTCGTCATCGCGTCCGGCGGGCGCCCCTGCATCGCGGCGAGCTGCGAATGGGGGAGGTCATCGACAGCGGGCAGGGAGCCGAGGAGGCCGTTCGTGTAGGGCATCCGCACGTGGCGGACGAGCTCCTCCTTCGGAGCGCTCTCGACGATGCGCCCCGCGTACATCACCGCGATCTCGTCGCCGTAGGTGAAGGCGAGCCCCATGTTGTGGGTGATGAGGAGCAGGCCCATGTGCAGCTGGCTCTGCAGCGAGAGCAGCAGCTCCATGATCTGCGCCTCGGTCGTGACGTCGAGCGCCGTGGTCGGCTCGTCGGCGATCAGCACCTTCGGGTCGCACGAGATGGCGATCGCCATCATCACCCGCTGGCGCATGCCACCGGAGAGTTGGTGCGGGTAGTCCCGGACGCGCTCCTTCGGCGACCCGATGCCGACCATGTCGAGGAGCTCGGTCGCCCGGTCCAGGGCGGCGGCCCGGGAGACGCCGAAGTGCCTGCGGATCCCCTCACCGATCTGGTGCCCGATCCGCATCGTCGGGTTCAGGGAGCGAGTGGGGTCCTGGAAGACGATCGAGATCCCCGTCGCGCGGTGCTGCCGCCACTGCTTCTCGGAGAGGCCGACGAGCTCGTGCCCTTCGAACTTCACCGAGCCGCTGATCGTCGTCGCCGGCGGGAGCAGCCCGAGCATCGATCGGGCGGTGACCGATTTGCCCGATCCGGACTCACCCACGAGGACGACGGTGCTGTCGCGATGCACGTCGAAGGTGACGCCACGCACCGCGTAGACGTCCTGTCCGCGAAAGGGGATCGTCACCTTCAGGTCGCGCACCTCGATCAGGGCCTCGTGGCCCTCGGTGCCGGGCAGCGCCGGAGCGTCGGCGGTGGCGACCGAGACGGCCGCCGGCGCGGCGGTGCCCGAGCTGTGCACGTCGTCGCCGGTCGCGGGGTGCATTCGTCGACCTACTGCGAGATCCGGAGGCGCCACTGCTCCGCGGTCAGGTTCAAGAAGAGCACCGTGAGGAAGAGCCCGACGGCGGGGATGATGATGTCCTGGGGCGCGATCGACATCGTGGCCTGACCCTGGGCGATCATGTTTCCCCAGCTCGGCGTGGGCGGGCGCACGCCGAGGCCGAGGAAGCTCAGCGTCGCCTCGATGATCATCGCGACGGCGACCGTCAAGGGAACGATGGTGAGCAGCGAGGGCAGCACGTTCGAGAAGACGTGGCGGATCATGATGTGCCGGGGGCCGGCGCCGATCACCCTCCCGACCAGCACGTACTCACGTTCGCGGATCTTGAGGGTGGCAGCCCGCGAGAGCCGGGCGTAGTTCGGGATCGCGAAGAACGAGATGGCGATGATCTCGTTGCGCTCACTCGGCCCGAGGAAGACCACGAGCGTCATCGCGAGGATGAGCGAGGGGAAGGCGAGCACCATGTCGAGGATGCGCATCAGCACCGTCTCGACCGCGCCGCCGAAGTAGCCCGCGACGACGCCGATGGAGGTCCCGATCACGAACCCGACGAGGGTCGCGCCGAAGCCGACGACCATCGACACCCGCCCGCCGACGAGCGTCCGGGACAGCATGTCGTTGCCGAGCTGGTCCGTCCCGAGAAGGTGCCCGGGGGATCCGAGCGGCAGGTTGCTGTTCGCGATGTTGGCGAAGCTCGCCGGGGGAAGGTGCAGGATCCACGGCCCGAAGAAGCACGCCACGACGAGCAGGATGAGCGCACCGAGCGGGATGTAGAGGGCGAGGGCGCTGCGCCGCATCCGGAAGTGCGAGCGCGCCCAGAAGGGGAGTGTCGCCTCGGCTGGCTCCGTCTGAGCCAGGTTGTCAGTTACCGGTAGCGCCATAGCGCACTCTCGGGTCGAGGAAGATGTAGGCGAGGTCGGTGACGAGGTTCATGAGGATCACGGCGACGGCGATGAGGATGACCTCGCCCTGTACGACCGTGTAGTCCCGGTTGAGGATCGAGTACTGCATCAGCTGCCCCATGCCGGGGAGCCCGAAGACGTTCTCCACGACGACGACGCCGCCGATGAGGTAGCCGAAGTTGGTCCCGACGACGGTGATGAGGGGGAAGAGGGAGTTCTTGGCGACGTGGAGGAACAGGATCCTCCATTGGCCGATCCCCTTCGCTCGCGCCGTGAGCACGTAGTCCTCGTTCCGGAGCTGGTCGATCATGTCGGACCGGAGGATCCTGCTGTAGTTCGCGAACAGCCCCACGCTGACGGAGGCCGAAGGAAGGATCAGGCTCTTCACGTTGGGGACCAGCCCGTGTGCCAGCGGCACGAACCCTTCTGTCGGGAGCAGCCCCAGCTTGACCGAGAAGACGAGGATGAGCAGCAGGGCGGTGACGAACCCGGGGACCGAGAGGGCGACCGTCGAGAACAGACGGTTGATCGAGTCGGCAATGCCACGCGGCCGGCGCGCCGCGAGGATGGCGACGGGAATCGCGGTGCCGAGGGACAGGATGTAGGAGATCACCATGATCTCGAAGCTCACCGGCAGTCGTTGCTCGATCTCGGCGATCACGGGCTGGTTCGTGAGGAGTGAGGTGCCGAGGTTGCCGGTGATCGCGTGGCCCACCCAGATCAGGTACCGCTCCACGAAGGGCTGGTTGAGGCCGAGCTGCTGGGAGAGGTGTGCGACCTGCGCATTCGTCGCCCCCGGTCCGAGGATCGCGAGCGCGGCGCTCCCGGGGAGAAGGCTGAGAAGCGAGAAGACGATCAACGACACGCCGAGCATGACGGGGATCGCCTGGAGGATACGTCTCCCCACGAGATCCAGGACGTACCTCACTTACACCCCTTCGAGGTTGACGGGTCGGTCGTCATTCGTCGGCCAGCTGCGTGATGCGCGGGGCGCGGATCCGCTCGAGTTGCCGCACCGCCGTCCCCGATACAAGTGGGGACGGCGGTGCGATCAACACTGATGCTCGGGGTGCGATCCTCAGACCTACGCCGAGTACACGTCCTGCCACTGGATGATCTCGGAGCCGACCGGGTTGAACCCTCGCAGCTTCGGAGAGACGAAGTAGTACAGCGGCTGCGGGAAGAGGGGCACGCTCGGAAGGTCCTTGGCCACCTCGGCGGTGACCTTGTTGTAGAGCGCCAGCCGCTGCGGCCCGGAGACCGTCTCGCGTCCCTTCAGGGAGTACTGGTTGATGATCGGGTCGTTGGTCGCCGTGTTGTCGTTGCTGCTCGCCGAGTTGTAGTTGCGGTAGTAGACGACATCGGGGTCGGGGTAGCCGGTGGTGCCGAGCTGCGACGCCTGGTACTGGTTCTGACGGATCTGGCTGAGGATCGTGACGATGTCCTCGGGGTTGATCGTCATCGTGATCCCGGCGCTCGCCAACTGGGACTGGAGCGCCTCTGCGAGGGTGATCTCGCCCGGCACCGTCTGACAGACCAGCGTGAAGGAGAGCGTGTGCCCCGGAAGCTGCGCGACGTCAGCGCGCGCGTTGGCGATGCTGTACTTCGGGTAACCCTTCACCTTCAGGCCCGGGAAGCCGAACTCGCTCGGCGCGAGGATCGACTGGGTCGCCGGCACCACGCCGCGGTAGAGGCTCTTCGAGATCGCCGCGGTGTCGATCGCCTCCGCGACGGCCCGGCGCGCGAGCAGGTTGTTGAAAGGCGCCTGTTGCTGGTTGAACGAGATGTCCTCGACGGCCACCGCCGGACCGACGATCGTGTGCACCCGCGGGTTGTGCCGGACGGAGAGGTAGTCCGTGGGGTCACCGTTGGCGCAGACCTGCGCGGTGCCCGACTCGACTGCCGCGAGACAGCTCTGGTCGTTGTCGATGGCCGACACGGTGATCGTGTTGTAGTAGCCCGCGTTCCGCTTGTCCCAGTAGCCGGACCACTTGGTCCACGTCGAGGAGGTGCCGAGCACCTCGGACGCGAAGGCGTAGGGGCCGGTGCCGACCGGGTGGGTGCCGAAGCCGGTGAGCCCCTCGGTCTGGACCGCCGTCGGGGAGACGACGGCGCCGCAGATCGTGCCGCTCACGATGCGCATGAACGCGCCGTAGGGGACCCTGAACGTGATCACGACGGTGTTGGCGCCCGACGCCACCGCCGAGGTGAGGTTCGTGAGGTAGGGGGCGCACTCGGAGTTCACGGCGGGGTTCGCCCACTCGTTGATGTCGAAGGCCACCGCCTGGGCGCTCATGAGGGTGCCGTCCTGGAAGTGGACACCACGGCGGAGCTGGACCGTGATCACCGTGTTGTTGCTGGAGTACTGGTACGAGAGCGCCAGCTGCGGGATGAGTTGCCCGGCGGAGTTGAACGTGAACAGGTTCTGGTAGACCGCCGAGTACTTGAGGAAGTTTCCGAGGCCGCTCTTCTGCAGCGAGCTCAGCGAGCGGTATTCGCCACCGATGTCAAGGACGTTCAGGGTGCCGCCATGCTTGATCGCTCCGGTCGACGAGGTGCTGGCGAGCGCCGATGCCGCCGGTATTGCGAACGTCATGGAAATCGCGCTCAAAAACACCACGAGCAGCCGTCGAAATCGCCCCACTGCGTTGCCCCCCTTGAGATGATTGCCCCGGATGGTGACCAGGCTGCCGGTGATCCAACCACAGGCACTGGTTAACCGTCGTTACATTCGCTACGTGTCGGACGTTAGTTCATCCGGTAGGGCAACTGTCACATTCGGGTGCATCCTCGTTACATCTACGTGGTGCCGTGACCGCCGTTCGCCGCAAGCGCACGCCGACGAGGTGGGTCCGTGAGGGGCGGGTTCACCCACAGCCGGCGGACCTGCGGTCGCGGCCCGAGGGGCGCGCCCCCCCGGCGCCGCCCGCCCGCCCCGGAAAGCCCTGCGGCGGTCTAGTCGTCGCCGAGGCGCCGGTACCAGAAGCGCCAGGGGGTCGTGTGCCGCTGCCAGACCGGCGGCCCCGCCGTGTACGGCGCGCCGATGTGCTTGCGGTTCTGCGAGCCGGCCTCGTCGACCTCGTAGACGACGAGGAAGCGCGGGCTGCCCCGCCCCGCGGGATGGAGCGCCTGCTCGAGCTCGTAGCGGGTCGCCCGCAGGCAGTTGCGCCGCTCGGCGACCTCGGGCATGTGGACACTCGTGTAGAAGCCGTCGAACTCGACCATCTCCTCGTCGGTGAGGCCCGCCGGAGGATTCACGCCGAGCACGTAGATCGCGAAGGGCGGGGCGGTGCGCGGAGCCGTCTCGGCGACACGGCGGTAGCGGAGGGACCAGGCGACCGCGAGGTCGCCCCGCCACCGCAGCTGCGGCGCGACACCGCCCGGCAGGTCGATGGCGCTGAGGAAGGCAGCGGGACGGGTGCGCGAGGCGAGGGCGAGCAGCTCGTAGCGCTCGCCGCCCTCTAGTTCGTTCTGCCAAACGGAGTTGCGGAGCAGCTCGCGGGCCGCCTGGGAGCCGCCCTTGATCCCCGAACGGAGGTCGAGGCCGCTCCACAGCGTCTGCTGCGCCTCTGTCGTCTCGGCCACGGGCGCCTCCGTCGGGGTCTCCGAAAAGGCTATGCCGCCCGGGTCGCCTCTCGCCGGAAGCCCTCGGGCCGTCCGCGGGCGGGTCGACCATGATGGGGCGCCCGCACCGAGACGAGGAGACCATGCGCATCGGCGTCCTGCCCCCGTACGTGGACATCACCGGCACGCTCCTCGACGCGCAGGGCGTCGCGGAGCGGGCGCGCATGATCGAAGCGGCCGGGCTCGACAGCCTCTGGGTGAGCGACCGCTTGCCGCTCCCTGGCTACCCCCGCCTCGACGGCCCGGACCCCTTCGCCTACCTCGCGCTCGCCGCCTACGCGACCGAGCGCATCGAGCTCGGGACCGCGATCCACATCGTCTCGCTGCGCAACAAGTACGACTCCGCACAGCGGATGTTCACCCTGCAGACCTTCGCGCCGGGTCGGGTGACGATCGGCGTGGGGACCGGCTCCCAGCCCCGCGAGTACGACTCGGTGGGCGTCGACTGGGAGCAGCGCTTCACGCTCCTCGGCGAGGGGATGCTCGCCATCCGCCAGGTCTTCGCGGGGCGGCAGGTGCCCGAGCTCGAGGCGCTCTTCGCCGAGAAGGGCACCGACAACGCCTACGGCCACTGGCTGGGTGGCGCCTTCGGCGAGGCTGACCCCTGGGCGGACGAGCCGGCGTGGCCCGTGAAGGTCGGCGCGCCCCGCTTCGTCCTCGGTGCCTGGTACTCCGCCGCCCAGCTCCGCCGGGCCGCCACGCAGTTCGACGGCTGGATGGCCTCCGGCGGGGCGGGGGCGATGTTCGGCGGCTGGGTGAAGATGCGCGACGCGGTCAAGCGCTACCGGGACCTCGGCGGCGGCCGCGCGCTGATGACCTCGGTCGAGTGTGACCTCTCGGCGCCGACCACGGCCCTCGACGAGGCGGGCGCCTTCCACCTGCGCTGCGGCGCCGAGGTGGCGACCGAGCGCCTCCTCGAGCTCGAGGAGATCGGCTTCGACGACGTGATCCTCTCGATCACCGACCACCGCTCGACGGTGCTCCCCGGCCCCCGTCAGTACGACTTCACGGCCGAGGTGCTCGAGGAGATCCGCTCGCTGCTGCCGAAGGACGTGCGCCGCCCCTGACGCCGCGGCGCGCCGCGCCCTCAGCGGGTGGGCGCGAGGAGCGCCGAGAGCGCCCGCAGGTCGGGGGCGTGCTCGAGGTCGAGACAGCATGCCGCGAGCTCGTCGGCGTGCTCCTTCTCGAGCGCCGCCTCGCACATGCGCTGGAACTTCGCGAGGACGACCTCGGCCGGGACGGGGGCGGTCGCCCCCGGGAGGAACCCCTCCCCCCGCAGGCGGCGGCCGTCGGCGAGCGTCATCTCGACGAGCGAGGGCTGGGTGATCGGGTCCCGCGCCGCGTCGTCGAGGCGCGGGTCGTGGCGCACGCGGACCCGCGCCGCGAGGTCGAGCACGGCGGGGTCGCGCAGGCGCTCGGCGCGGAACTGCTGCTCGAAGACGTCGCCCTCGAGCAGCATCATCGCCACGCAGTACTGCAGGTTGAGCTGGGCGGAGGCGACGGTGTCCGGGCGGTAGGGGTGGCCGACCGAGCGGAAGGCCCCGCCGGTGAGCGCGACCTCCAGCCGCTCCACCTCCTCCGCCGCGAAGGGGGTGGCGGCGCGCAACTGCCGGATCGCCTCGAGCGAGGGGTGGATCGGGATCCTGCAGGCCCACAGCTTGAAGTTCACCTTGTGCGCCCGCAGGTCGCTCCCGAGCCCCTCCGCGAGGCGGGCGAGGTCGTAGCCCTCGCCGCCGCCGGAGAAGGCCTCGGGGAAGCTGCCGTAGCCACGGGCGAAGAGGGCGGGGGTGCTCGTGAAGCCGTGCGCCGCGAGGCCTGCGGCGAGAATCCCGCTGTGCGCGGCGCGCCCCGGGAGGAGGCGCTTGCCCATCCCGCCGTGCTGCGCGCCCATCAGCCCGGCGGTGAACTGCGCCGCGTGGCAGAGGGCGTGCGTCATCTCGGCGGGCGAGAGGCCGAGCACGGCGCCGGCCGTCGCGGCGGCGGCGAAGGTCCCGAAGACGCTCGGGCCGTGGAAGCCGAGCTGCAGGTGTGGGACCCCGCCGACGCACTCGTTGACCCGCAGCCCGACCTCGATGCCGACGACGACGGCGCGCAGCAGCGCCGCGCCGCTGAGCAGGTGGCCGGCGTCGGCGAGGGCGAGCGCCACCGGGACGGTCACCGAGCCGTAGTGGCCGAGGGAGGTGGTGATGTCGTCGAGCTCGAAGCCGTGCACCGCGGTGGCGTTCAGCATCGCCGCGTTGGCGGGCGAGAGGCCCCCGTCGTGGAACCACAGCCGGGAGGGCCCCGCCGGCTCGCCCGCCTGCAGCGTGGCGAGCAGCGCCTCTGTCGGCTCGAGGTGCGCGGCGAGCACCGCGCAGCCGAGGGTGTCGAGGACGAGGAGTTGCGTGCGTGGTACGAGGACCTCGTCGAGCGCGAGCGATCCGCTGCCGGCGGCGAAGGCCGCGAGGCGCTCGATCGGCGCCGCGTCGGGCGCGCTCACCCGAACCAGGAAACCGGGGCGGTGACCGACTCGGCGCCGAGCTCGGAGAGCTTCGCGCAGCCCATCAGCTGTAGGTCGCGGGTGAGGTCGGCGCGCAGGATCGCGAGCAGCCGGTCGATCCCCGCCTCGCCCGCGCCGCCGAGCGCGTACATCCAGGGGCGGCCGATGAGCACCGCCCGCGCCCCGAGGGCGAGCGCCTTCACGACGTCGTTGCCGCGGCGGATGCCGCCGTCGAGGAGCACCTCGCACCGCCCCGCGGCGGCCCCGATGACCTCGGGGAGCACCTCCAAGGTGGCGTGCACCCCGTCGAGCTGGCGGCCCCCGTGGTTGGAGACGATGACCGCGTCGACGCCGAGGTCGACGGCGCGCCGGGTGTCCTCGGCGCCGAGCACGCCCTTCACCATCACCGGCCCCTTCCAGGCCTCGCGCAGCCAGGTGAAGTCCTCCCAGGACAGGGAGCAGGGGCGGACGTTCTTCCAGAGGTACTCCGGTGTGCCGTCCTCCTGGAGGACGTTCGGGACCCGCGGCACGAGGCCGTCGCGGAAGCGCCTCGCCAGCCACCCGGGGTTGGCGAGCATCTGCGGGAGGTAGCGGGCCTTGGGCAGCGGCCGCGGCCCGAGCAGCACCGCCGTCCCGTTGCGGGAGTCGCGCAGGCGGCCCGCGCTCACCTGGGTGTCGAGGGTGACCATGATCGCCCGGTAGCCCGCCTCGGCGGCGCGTGCAAGCGCCCGCTCGACGCGCGGGCGGCCACCGACGTCGTAGACCTGGTACCAGAGCGGCCCCGCGGAGGCGGCGGCGATCTCCTCGAGGGCGTGACCCGACATCGTGGAGAGGGTGAAGGCGGTCCCCGCCCGCCCGGCGGCGCGCACCGCGGCGAGGTCGCCCGCGGGGTGCACGACGCGCGCCATCCCGCAGGGCGCGAGCGCGACCGGCATCGACAGCTCCTGGCCGAGGACCGTCGTGCGCAGGTCCGGGAGGCCGACGCGGGTGCCGTTGCGCGGCCGGAGGTGGACCTCGGTGAAGGCGCTGAGGTTGGCGCGCATCGTGCCCTCACTCTCGGCCGCCCCGTCGACGAAGTCGAAGGCAACCCTCGGAAGCCGTCGCCGCGCCCGGCGACGGAAGTCCTCGACGGTCAGGAAGGCGCTCGCCATGTTTCCCCCTCGCCGCGCGTCCGCTGTCGGTGCCAGGGCCGCCGGGCGCCCGAGCGTATCTCCGGGGTGCCCGCGCCTCACACGGCCCGCAGGGTGCGGGCGGCGGCGAAGCGCTCGACGAGGGCGACGGCGGCGGCGCCGTCGGCGGCGATCCCGCTCACCCCCCGCAGGCGCGTCGCTCCGAAGGTCGCGGCGGCGAGGCCGCCGACGAGGACCGGCACCTCGCCGTCGTGGGCGCGCACCGCGTCGAGCACCTGCTGCACCGCGCCGAGCAGCTCGGGCTGGGTGACGCCGATCCCGATGCAGATCAGGCGGGGGGTGCGCGCCGCCGCCGAGACGAAGGCCTCCGGGGGCACGTCCGCGCCGAGCTCGAGCACGTCGTAGCCGCGGAGGCGGACGAGGTCCGAGGCGATCGCGATCGGCAGGCTGTGCAGCTCGCCCGGCGCGGCGCCGAAGACCGCCGTGCCGCGGGCCCGTCCCGGCCGGCGGAAGCGGGCGCCGAGGCGCGCCACGAGGCGGGCCACGACCGCCGTCGCGAGGTGCTGGTCGGCGACGTCGAGCTCTCCGGCGGCCCACCGCTCACCGATGTGCGCGAGCGCGCCGGCGAGCATCTCGACGTAGCAGTACTCGGGCGAGCGGCCGGCGGCGAGCGCCGCCTCGATCACCTGCCAGGCGGCGGGCTCGTCGGCGGCGAGCAGGCGGCCCTCGAGGCGCGCCGACCAGTCGGCGCCGCGCGCCGCGGACGGCCGGTCACCCGCGCCGGCGAGGAAGGCGGCGAGGGCGGCGGGGGCGACCCGCCAGCCCTCCCCGTCGCGTCGGGCGTCGAGGCGGCCCTGGCGGACGTAGCGGTAGGCGGTCATGTAGTGGACGCCGAGGCGGGAGGCGACCTGCTTCAGGTTCAGCTCGCCCTCCACGCCGCCCCTCTCTTCCCCGCTTCGCCCGGGCGCTTAGCACTCAATGGGACCCCTTTAGCGCTCAAAGGCGGCCCTTGCAGCTGTGTAGTTACGTGCGTGTAATTGTCTAGATCTTGGAGTGCGGGGCTGTCCATGCCCCCACATCTAGTGGTTAGGGGAACAGCGATGACGACGACGATCGAGGCACAGGCCGAGACGGCGGCGCCGGGCGCGAGCGCCGGTGACCCAGGAGAGGGCGGCAGTCCGATGCGCGTGCGCAAGCGCAACGGCACCCTCGAAGCGGTCGACGTGAACAAGATCGTGCGCGCGGTGGCTCGCTCCGCGGAGGGGCTGGAAGGGGTCGACCCGATGCGCGTCGCGACGCGCACGATCTCCGGCCTGTGCGACGGTGCGACCTCGACCGAGCTCGACGAGCTGTCGATCCGCGCCGCCGCGGCCCTCGTGTGCGAGGAGCCCAACTACTCGCGCCTCGCGGCGCGCCTGCTCTCGACGGTGATCGACAAGGAGGTGCGCGCGAGCGACGTGCACGCCTTCTCGCAGTCCGTGGCGCTCGGCGAGCGGGTCGGGCTGATCGCGCCGGGGGTCGCCGCCTTTGTCGTCGCGCACCGCCGCAAGCTCGACGACGCCGTCGACGCGGGCCGCGACCGCGCCTTTGAGTTCTTCGGCCTGCGCACGCTCTACGACCGTTACCTGCTGCGACACCCCGAGGAGCGGAGCGTCATCGAGACGCCGCAGTACTTCCTGCTGCGCGTCGCCTGCGGGCTGGCAGAGAGCGCCGAGGAGGCGATCGAGCTCTACGGCCTGATGTCCCGCCTCGAGTACCTGCCCTCCAGTCCGACGCTGTTCAACTCCGGCACGACCCATCCGCAGATGTCGTCCTGCTACCTCCTCGACTCGCCGCTCGACGAGCTCGAGTCGATCTACGAGCGGTACGGCCAGATCGCGCAGCTCTCCAAGTTCGCCGGGGGCATCGGCTTCGCCTTCCACCGCGTGCGCTCGCGCGGCTCTTTGATCCGCGGCACCAACGGCCTGTCGAACGGCGTGGTGCCGTGGCTGAAGACGCTCGACGCGTCGGTCGCCGCGGTGAACCAGGGGGGACGGCGCAAGGGGGCCGCCTGCGTCTACCTCGAGAGCTGGCACGCCGACATCGAGGACTTCCTCGAGCTGCGGGACAACACCGGCGACGAGGGACGGCGGGCGCACACGATCAACCTCGCCAACTGGGTCCCCGACCTGTTCATGGAGCGCGTCGAGCAGGACTTCCTGTGGTCGCTGTTCGACCCGAAGGAGGTCCCCGAGCTCTGCGACCGCTACGGCGAGGAGTTCCGCGAGGCCTACCTGCGCGCCGAGGGCGAGGGGCGCTTCGTGCGCCAGCTGCCCGCCCGCGAGCTCTACGCGCGCATGATGCGCACCCTCGCACAGACCGGCAACGGCTGGATGACCTTCAAGGACCGCGCCAACGCGCTCTGCAACCAGACGGCGAGGCCGGGTGCCGTCGTCCACCTCTCCAACCTCTGCACCGAGATCCTCGAGGTGACGAGCGGCGGCGAGACGGCGGTCTGCAACCTCGGCTCGGTGAACCTCGGCCGCTTCGTCGCTGACGGCGGCTGTGACTTGGAGCGCCTCGGCGCCGCGGTCCGCGCCGCCGTCACCTACCTCGACCGGGTCGTCGACATCAACTACTACCCGACCCCCGAGTCGGCCGCCTCGAACGCCCGCTGGCGGCCGGTCGGGATCGGGATGATGGGGCTGCAGGACGTCTTCTTCTCCCTCCGCCTCCCCTTCGACTCCGAGGAGGCGCGCGCCCTCTCGGCGCGCCTCGCCGAGGAGATCTACTTCAACGCCCTCTGGCGCTCGAGCGAGCTCGCCGAGGCCAGCGGGCCGCACCCCGCATGGCCGGAGACCCGTACCGCGGAGGGCCTCTTGCAGTGCGACCTGTGGGGCGTGGAGCCGAGCGAGCCGGAGCGCTGGACGGCGCTGCGGGAGCGGGTCGCGCGCCACGGCCTTCGCAACTCGCTCCTCGTCGCGGTCGCGCCGACCTCCACGATCGCCTCCATCGCCAACTGCTACGAGACGATCGAGCCGCAGGTCTCGAACCTGTTCAAGCGCGAGACCCTCTCGGGAGAGTTCCTGCAGGTGAACACCTACCTCGTGCGCGACCTGCAGGAGCGGGGGTTGTGGAACGCGCAGCTGATCGAGCAGATCAAACGGGGCGAGGGCTCGATCCAGCAGCTCGGCTCGCTGCCCGAGGAGCTGCGGGCGCTCTACCGCACGGCCTGGGAGCTCCCCCAGAAGTCCCTCGTCGACCTCGCCGTGGCGCGCGGCCCGTTCGTCGACCAGAGCCAGTCGCTCAACCTCTTCGTCGAGGCGCCGAACATCGGGAAGCTCTCCTCGATGTACATGTACGCGTGGAAGGAGGGGCTGAAGACGACCTACTACCTGCGCTCCCGGCCGGCGACGCGCATCACCCAGACGACGGTCGAGGCCTCCTCGGCGCCGGTCGCGAGCCTCGCCGAGGCGGTCGCCTGCTCGCTCGAGGACCCCGAGCACTGCGAGGCCTGCGAATGACCGTCCTCGCCGCCGACCCGGCCCCCTCCGGCGGGGTGCCGGAGCCCGCCGCCGCCGCCCCCGCCGCCGTGCGCAGGGCGATCCTCGACCCCGGCCTCGACCTCAACCTGCGGCCGATGCGCTACCCCGAGTTCTACGAGCGCTACCGGGACGCGATCCGCAACACCTGGACCGTCGAGGAGGTCGACTGGACCGACGACCTCGTCGACCTCGCCGGCCGGCTGCTCCCGGGCGAGCGCCACCTCGTGAACCGCCTCGTCGCCTTCTTCGCGACCGGCGACTCGATCGTCGCGAACAACCTCGTCCTCAACCTCTACCGCCACCTGAACGCCCCCGAGGCGCGGCTCTACCTCTCCCGCCAGCTCTTCGAGGAGGCCCAGCACGTCCAGTTCTACCTGACCCTCCTCGACACCTACATCCCCGACCTCGCCGAGCGCGAGGAGGCATTCCGCGCCGTCGAGCAGATCCCCTCGATCCGCGCCAAGGCGGAGTTCTGCTTCCGCTGGATGGCCGAGATCGGCGAGCTCGAACAGTTGGAGAGCGCCGGGCAGCGGCAGGCCTTCCTCTGCAACCTCGTCTGCTTCGCCTGCTGCATCGAGGGCCTCTTCTTCTTCGCCGCTTTCGCCTACGTCTACTTCTTCCGCTCCAAGGGGCTGCTGAACGGCCTCGCCTCGGGGACGAACTGGGTCTTTCGCGACGAGAGCGGCCACATGGACTTCGCCTTCGCGGTGATCGAGGTGATCCGCGCCGAGGAGCCGGAGCTCTTCGACGAGACCTTCGCGGCGCGCGTGCGGGCGATGGTCGAGGAGGCGGTGGAGGTCGAGGCGGCCTTCGCCGCCGACCTCCTCGCCGACGGCGTGCCGGGCCTCTCGCTCTCGTCGCTGCGCCAGTACCTCGAGTACGTGGCGGACCAGCGCCTCGCCCGCCTCGGCCTCGAGAAGCGCTTCGGGAGCGCCAACCCGCTCGACTTCATGGCCCTCCAGGACGTCGCCGAGCACACGAACTTCTTCGAGCGCACGGTCTCCGCGTACCAGGTGGGGGTGGAGGGACAGGTCGCCTTCGACGAGGACTTCTGAGCCTCCCCGCCGGGCGCCGGGTAGCGTCGCTGGCGGACGAAGGAGATGCGGATGCTGGGTGAGGAACGGGCACGGGCGCTCCTCGCTGCGGCGCTCGCCGCGGCGGGCGAGCGCGGCCTCGCGGTCTCGATCGCAGTCGTCGACGACGGCGGCTACCTGCTCGGCCTCGTCCGCATGGACGGCGCCCACAAGCTCACCCCGCAGATGGCGATCGACAAGGCCTACACCGCGGCCATCTACCGTCGCCCGACCGCGGCGATGACGGCGATGCCCCCCGAGCTGCTCGCCGCGGCGCGCCACGCCGGCCTCTACGACGTGCTGGTGATGCCGGGCGGCGTGCCCGTCCTCGAGGGCGAGCTCGTCGTCGGCGGGATCGGCGTCGCCGGCGCGGCCCCCGAGGCGGACGCCGAGTGCGCCGAGATCGGCGCGGCCGCGCCCTAGGCAATGACCGCTTCCCCTCTCCTCAGCCGGGGGCGGGGGGCTGGTGCAGCTCCTCGTGGCGGAAGGCGGGGCCGAGGGCGGCGATTGCCACCTCCGCGAAGTCGCCGTCGCTCACCGGAGCGGCCGAGCCGCCGGCGACGCCGATCCCGCCGACGACGGCTTCGCCATGACGGACGGTGATCCCGCCGGGGAGGGTGGTGAACATCGGGTCGTTCCAGTCGCTCGGGCCGCGGTGGCCGGCCGCCTCCTGGCGCTGCCAGAAGTGGAGGACGTCGGCGGTGTCGCGCTCGAAGACCGCGGCGGTGTAGCTCTTGCGGTGCGCCGCCTTGAAGTAGCGGGGGGCGAGGCCGTCCATGCGGGCGCCGGAGATGATCTCCCCGTACTTGTCGGTCACCACCACCGCCACGCCGCGGTGGCCCGCCGCGCTCGACGCTGCGAAGGTGGCCCTGATCACCGCGTCGGCCTCGTCCAGGCTGAGGCGCCGTTCTTCGAGCATCGATCCCTCCCTCGGGCGGCAGGCGCCGCCATTCACATCTGGACGAGCGCCGACCAGTTCGGGAACACCCTCGCCGCCCCGCCGAAGGTGAGCGCCGCCGCGTCGCCGCGGTTCCAGAGATAGCAGAGGAGCGCCGCCGCGGGGCCTGCCAGGGTCTCGCCCGCTTCACCGTTGCCGGGGCGGACCGCGTCGGCGGTGAGCGAGAGGCGCCACGCCGACCCCTCGTCGCTCGCCTCGACTAGCGCCTCGGCGGCGAGGCCCTCGATCGCCCCCCGCCGGAGGCGCCGGGGCAGGTGCACGAGGAGCGCCTCGTCGACCCCGTCTGCGGCGAGCGCGCCCTCGATCTCGCTCGGCGGGCCGACAGCGAGCTCGGCGTCGACGCGGTGCATGAGGGTCTCCTGCGCCATGCGGCGGAACCAGAAGGCGCTCTCCCCCTCGGGGTCGTCGAGGGTCCAGCAGGCCCGGGCCGTGCCGGCGACGGTGAGCGCGGCGACGAGCGAGGCGGCGCCGTCGCGGAACCAGTGGTCGCGCTTTCCCGGTGCGGGCGGCGGCGGCAGGTCGTCGGTGGCGACGCGCGTCGGCCGTGGCGCGGCGACCATCGCCGCGACGCGCCGGTGGAGGAGGCCGAGGTGGCCGAGGAGGGTGTCGGTGTCCCAGCCGGGGCAGCTCGGGAGCGCCCTCCCGGCGCCCAGCGCCGCGGCGTCGGCGAGGAGGGCGGAGTCGGCGGCGATCGAGACGAGGTAGCGCTCGGGGGCGAGCGGGAAGACGCTCACCCGCTCGCCTCGGCGGCGCGCTCGCGCGCCGCGGCGGGGCCGGCGTCGGCCGGCCGTTCGCCGCGCCCGCCGAAGTCGACGACGCCCTTGTCGATCGTCAGGCGGTCGAAGTGCGGGAGGTAGCGGACGAGGAGCAGGACGCCGACGATGCAGGCGATCCCCCCCGAGACGACGGCGAGCTCGCTGCCGACCGCGGCGCCGAGCGCGCCGTGCTCGAGGTCCCCGAGGCGCGGGCCGCCCGTGACGACGGCGATCTGCACGGCCTGCATCCTCCCGATGATCCCGCGCGGCGTGACGAGCTGCAGGATCGCGCCGCGAAAGACCGCCGAGAAGACGTCGAAGGCGCCGCCGATGCCGAGGAAGACGAGTCCCGGCCAGAGCCAGGGGGAGAGGCCGAAGAGCGTGATCGCCACGCCCCAGCCGACCACGGCGAGGATCACCGCCCGCCCCTGGCGGCGGATGTTGTGCACCCAGCCCGTCAGTAGCGAGCCGACGAGCGAGCCGACGCCGGGCGCGGCGAAGAGCAGCCCGACGGTGACGGCGCTGCCGTGGAAGCGGACGAGGCCCATCGCCGGGAAGAGCGCCCGCGGCATGCCGAAGACCATCGCCGAGAGGTCGGCGAGGAAGATCCCCTGCAGCGGCTGGTGGCCGCGCAGGTAGCGGACGCCGCTCACCATCGCCCCGAAGCCGAGCTCGCGCTGCACCCCGGTGGCGGGCCGCTCGCTCTTCCTGAGGAAGAGCACGGTGACGAGCGAGGCCGCGTAGCTCGCGACGTCGATCCAGTAGACGACGCCGATCGAGAAGCGGGCGAGCAGGACCCCGGCGACGCCCGGGCCGGCGACCTGCCCGGCCTGGAAGAGGACCTGCCAGAGCGCGTTCGCGCCGACGATCGTCTCGCGGTCGACGAGGTTGACGATGAAGGCGGTGCTCGCGGGGTTGTCGACCCCCTGGAAGCCCGCCGCCGCCGCGCTGCAGACGAAGAGCGGCCACACCGAGGCGCCGGCGCCCGAGTTCAGCGCGAGGCCGACGCTCGTCGCCGCGAGGAGGACCTGGGTGGCGACGAGCACCCGCCGGCGGTCGAAGGCATCGGCGATCGTGCCGCCGAAGAGCGAGCCGACGAGCAGTGGGCCGAGCTGCACGAGGCTCACGAGGCCGACGTCGAGCGAGGAGTGGGTGAGGCGGTAGACCTGGTACGGGACCGCGACGACGGTCAGCTGGTTGCCGACGGTGCGGACGAGGAAACCGCTCCAGAGCAGGAAGAACTGCGGGTACTTCCGGAAGGGCGTGACGTCGACGAGGATCTTGCCGCGCGCCACGGCGGGCGAGGCTAGCGGACCACCCCCGCGCCGCCCCGGGCCGCTCCGGCCCCGGCGCCACCCGTTTGCGGGGGCGCCGGGGGGCGGGTTTCTCAGGAGGTGAAGGTGATGTTCCCGGCGCGGTGGGCGACGATGTCGGGGATCAGCTCGACCCAGGTGCGGCCGGGGGCGAGGGTCACCGCGTTGCCCTGCGCGTCGGTGAAGCTGAGCCCGGAGATCAGGTCCTTGCGGTGCCAGGTGACGGCGATGTGCTTGCCGTTGCGCAGCACGTAGCCCTGACCGAAGCCGACGGTCTGGCTCTCGACGTCGCCGTTGCCCGGTCCGCCGTGCTCGCTGTAGGGGCCGATCCGGTAGCTGACGACCATCTCCACGATGTTCGTCGTCGTCACCGGCTGGTTGTTGTCGGTGTCGGTGTCGGTCCCGGTGTCGGTGTAGGAGTGGATCCAGTCGTTGCCCGCCGCGTTCCACTTCCAGACGACGTCGGTGCCGGAGGAAAAGTTGATCTGCGCCGTCGCGGTCGGGGCCGCGCTCGCGGGGATGCTGGCGCCGAACTGGAAGACCGGGGGCGGCGGCTCGACGGCCTTCTTGTAGAGGCCGTAGAGCTGCGCGGTGCTCGTGAACAGGCTGTCGTCACCGCTGCGGGTGCTGACCCGCCCCGCGGCATTGGACTGCGCGCCGATGAGGTCGGCGGGCTCGATCCACTTGTCCTTCAGCACCTGGTTGACGTTCGGGTCGATCCCCCCGGCGAAGGCGAGGATCGGGTGCAGGAACATGCGCGCCAGGTGGTAGTCGACCCAGCGCACCGAGCGGGTGGGGCCGATCGCCGTCGCGTTGTTGCACTGGTAGACGGCCATGTAGCGCATGATGAAGCCTTCGGCGGGCGTGTCGAAGACGATGTCCGCCTCATTGAGGCCGCCCTGCGGGCGGGCGAGGCCGGTGCCGGGCTCGTTGCCGATCTTCACGAGCGTCGCGGGGCGCTGCGGGTCGAGGCCGCCTGCGGCCGGGAGGTCGGTGAGCGGGCAGATGTTGCGCCCGAGCTTTGGCAGGGTCGTCGTCGTGCTCGACGACGTCGTCGGCCCTCCTGCGCTCTTGGTCGGGCTCGAGCCGGAGGTGGCGACGATCCCGATCACCGCCCCGAGGACCGCGACGACGACGCCGACGGCGATCCACTGGTTGCGGCTCAGGTTGGACAGGGGGTTCCGGGAAGCTTTGGCGTGGTCTGGCACGGGGGGTCACGGTAGCGGCTCGCCCTCGACAGGTGGTGGCAAGCGAGGGCCGCGGCCCGCACGCCGGCCCCCACCAGCCGCGGCACGGCGCCGCGCGGGCGCCGTGCTTCAGGCGGCGAAGGGGCTGAACGCCAAGCCGTGCGCCTCGGCGACGGCCTCGTTCACCACCGCCCCGGCGACGGTGTTCACGCCCCTTGCGAGCGCGGGGTCGGCCGCTGCCGCCTCGCGCCAGCCGCGGTTGGCGATCTCGAGGCTGTAGGGGAGGGTCGCGTTGGTGAGGGCGTGGGTGGAGGTGTTCGGGACCGAGCCGGGCATGTTCGCGACGCAGTAGAAGAGCGAGCCGAAGGCCTCGAAAGTCGGGGCGGAGTGCGTGGTCGGGCGGCTCGACTCGAAGCAGCCGCCCTGGTCGACGGCGATGTCCACGAGCACGCTCCCGGACTGCATCGCGGCGACCAGCTCGTTGCTCACGAGGTGCGGGGCGCGCGCCCCGACGACGAGGACGGCGCCGATCACGAGGTCGGCGCCGAGGCAGGCCTCCTCGATGGCGTGCGTCGAGGAGGCCATCGTCTCGAGGTGCCCCTGGTAGACGCGGTCGAGCTCGCGAAGGCGCGCCAGGTCGCGGTCGATGGCGACGACATCGGCGTGCATGCCGACCGCGATCGCCGCCGCGTTCGCCCCGGCGACGCCGGCGCCGATCACGACGACGCGCGCCGGGCGGACGCCGGGCACCCCGCTCATCAGCACCCCGCGCCCTCCCTCGGGGCGCTGCAGGCAGGCGCCGCCGACGAGCGGCGCCATGCGGCCGGCGATCTCGCTCATCGGCGCCAGCAGCGGCAGGGTGCCGTCGGCGAGCTGCACCGTCTCGTAGGCGATGGCCGTCGTCCGGGCGGCCACGAGCGCGTCGGTGCAGGGCCGGGAGGCCGCGAGGTGCAGGTAGGTGAAGAGCACGAGCCCCTCGCGGAGGCGCGCGAACTCGTCGGCGATCGGCTCTTTCACCTTGCAGACGAGGTCCGAGGCCGCCCACAGCTCGTCGACGTCGGCGACGAGGCGGGCGCCCGCCGCGGCGTACTGCTCGTCGGTGAAGGAGGAGCCGGCTCCGGCGGCCTGCTCGACGAGCACCTCGTGGTCGTGGCGGGTGAGCTCGCGCACCCCCGCCGGGGTCATCGCGACGCGGAACTCGTTGTCCTTCAGCTCCCGTGGGATCCCGACCCGCATCAGCGCCTACCTCTCGGGGGAGTGACCCCGCGAGGATCGCACACCGCCCCCGTGCCGACGCGCCAACGTGCCCGCCGCTACCGGGCGAGGCGCAGGTACAGGGCGCGGCTCTCGGCCGAGGGCTCGTTCCCCCCGAGCGCGGCGAGCGCCGCTTCGAGCTCTGCGTAGGCGCGCGCCGCGGCCGGTGTGTCACCGCGCTCGGCCTCGAGGACCATCAGGTCGCGGGCGAGGATCTCCGAGGCCGGCTCGATGAGGCGGGCGCCGCGCAGGATGCCCGCGGCAAGGGCGTGCTCGCCGCCGGCCGTGGCGAGGGTCGCGAGGTGGTGGGCGGCGTCGACGACGTCGCTGCGGAGCGCCTCGAGATGGCCGTCGGCGGCGAGCCAGTCCCACGCCGGCCAGCGGGCGAGCGCGGCCGGGTCGAGGAGCTCGAAGGCGGCGGCGAGGAGGTCGCGCGCCGCGTCAGGGCCGAGGGCGCGGGCGTGCGCGGCGGCGGCCCGGAAGCGCTCGGCGTCGAGGGTCACCTCTGTCGAGAGGCGGAGGTGCTCGTCGTCGTGCAGCTCGAGGCGGCCGCGGCCGTCCCCGCCGCTCCCGAGGCAGCGGCGCGCCGCGGCGAGGAGGAGGTCGAGGCGGGCCGGCGCCCCGTGCAGGGTGGCCCGCCCGAAGAGGGCGGCGGTGACCGCCCCGCGGCCCACGCCCTCGGGGTGCAGGGCGAGGTAGGCGACGAGCTCGGTCACCCGCGCGGCATCACGCTCGGCGGGCGCGCCCACCGCCCCGACCAGCGCCGGGGAGCCGGTGAGGAGGCGCACCTCGACCGCGCCGCGCTCGGGCAGCCCGCCCGCCGGCGCCGCCCCCCCGAGGTACGAGGTGGCGACGAGGCTCGGTGGCCGGCTCGCCTCGGCGAGGAGAAGGTCGAAGCGCCGCCGCTGCTCGGCGCCGGGGGCGGGCACGGCGAGATCGAGGCCGAAGGGGGCGAGCTCGCCGCGGCCGCCACCGGTGAGTCGCAGCACCGCGCTCGCGGGGCCGCCGCAGGCGACCACGCCGGCGACGGCGCCGACCGCCGCGAGCAGCGCCTCGTCGACCGCAGGACCGCCGGGGGCGACGACCACGAGCGAGGAGCCGGCGGAGGCGCCCCCCCGCCGTCCCGCCAGCTCGCGCAGCCCCTCGGGGGTGCTCGCGAACAGCTGGTAGGACTGCTCGGCGCTCGGCGGTGGGTCGAGGCCGACGAGCTCGACGCTGAGCTCACCTGCCCAGGGGAGGACGCGCAGGCTCTCGACGAGGCCGGCAAGCATCGCTGCGACCTCCTCGGGGCCGCCCTCGAGCGAGAGGCGGCGCCCCCGGCCGAGGCCGAGGAGGTAGGCGCTCCCCGCCGCCTCGCCGACCGGGACGAGCGCGCGCAGGTGGCGGCGGCCGCCCGCGGCGAGCCTGCGCAGGTGGCCGAGGTCCTCGTCGAGGGCGAGCGACCAGATCCGGCCCCCCTCGTGGCCGACGAAGGGTGCCGCGGCCGGCGCGGCGGTGGCGAAGACGACGTCCACCGCCTCGGGCCCGGCACGCACGAGGAGGACGTCCTCGGGGACCGCGTGCGCCTCGGCGAGCGAGCCGAGCAGCCGGCTCGCGCACTCGATCCAGTCGAGCAGCGTGCCCTCGGCGAAGGGCGCGAGCAGGCTCTCCACGCCGGCGCCCTCCTCGCTCGGCCGCGGTGGGCGCTCCCCGACGCGCCGCAGGCTGGCGGCGGCGCGTCGCAGTAGCCGCACCCGCCGCACCAGCGCGGCGGTGCCGATCGTGCCGATGCCGAGCAGCGAGAGCTCGGCGAGGGTCCCCGCGGGCGTGGCGTTGGGCGGGGCGCCCGCGGCGGCGAGGTCGGCCGCCGCGGGCGCCCGCAGGCACCAGCCGTCGCGCAGCAGCGCGGGGTCGACGAAGCGCCCGGGTAGCTGGGGGAGCTCCCGGTTCGCCGCCGCCAGCTCGGGCCAGAGGGCGGGACTCCCGAGGGCGCGCGCCGCGACGTCGGCGAGGCACTCGCCCGGGGCGACGACGAGGGGTGTCGCCCGGGCGGCGGCTCGCGCCTGCGGCGCGACCGCGGCCGGGGGGGCGGTACCCGGGCGGGGGAGGGCGGCGAGGGCGACGGCGCTCGCCGTCGAGGCGAGGACGAGCGCCGCGACGGCCGCGGCCCAGCGGCCAGACCACGAGCTGCTCGTCGCCCCCCCGCCGAAGGCGCCGGCGAGCTCACGGACGAGGCTCGCGGCGGCGGCCACCCACAACAGGCCGAGGACGATGAGGACGAGGTGCAGCCAGACGGTGAGGCTTGACAGGCTCCCCGGCGAGAGGCGCAGCGGGCCGAGCGGCCGCTCGGCCCACAGGCGGACGATCGCCACGGGGACGGCGAACAGCAGGAGCAGGCACTTGCCGAGCGCCCCGAGGCCGCCGCGCAGGTCGCGGCCTCGGCGGTGGGCCCTGCTCATTGGCCCCCGCCGGCGAGGGCCCGCACCGTGAGGTGGTAGGTCGCCGACCAGGTCGCCCCCGCCGGCTCGGCGATGACGACGCTGCAGTCAGCGTGCGTCGCGGGGTCCTCGACGCTCGTGCCGCCCCTGCCGCTCGCCTCACGGTGCAGGCCCCCGCAGGTGAGCGAGAGGACGAGCGGGCGCCCCGTCGCCCAGGTGCCCGACACCACGAGCGCGCCGCCGGCCCCCTTCTCGAAGTAGGTCGTCGCGACGTCGGAGGGGAACGAGAGGGTGCCGGCGAGCTCGTCGGTGCGCCCGCTCGGCGACGCCGCGCGGGCGGGTGTGGCCGGCACGAGCGTGCTCGGCGGGACCGTCGTGGCCGGGACCGTGCTCGCGGGGAGCGTGCTCGCGGGCACGGTGGTGCTCGTGATCGCGGCCGGGGCGCTCGTGGTCGGGGTCGTGGCCCGAACCGCGGCGGGGGAGTGCGCCGCGCGGCGGGGAGCGACCGACCAGCGGTCGATCGTGAGCCCTCCGAGGGGGTCGAGCACCATCGCGGCGTTCGTCGGGCTCTTTGTGGGGCCGACCGCGGCACCGCGTGCGTGGAGCGGCGGGGCGGCCGGCCGGCTCGCCCCCTTGCGTACCCCGGCCGTGCTCGCGGTGGAGTGGTCGGCGTGGGTGCTCCAGGCGAGGACGAGCGCGACGACGAGGCCGAGCGCGAGCCAGGTCATCGCGTCGTGGCGCCGAACGCGGCCGTGCGCCTCGCTCGGCTCACCGGCGACGGCGGCCGCCCGCGGGAGGCGCAGGTGGTCAGCCACGTGGGCGCGCGCCGCGCCGGCCGGGGCTCACCGGCCGCAGGAGGATGGGCTGGATCCCGAGGGCAAGGCGCCACCTCTTCCTTGTGCTTGTCGGCGCATGGTAGGCAGCCGCGGCGCCGGCGCGCTCTCGGATCCTCGGTGACGGGCCTCCCGAGCGACCTACCGCGGCGGAACAACTCCGGAGGTGGTGGTGTTCTCCCCGGTGGCGCCGAAGAGGCGCCGGGCCGGTTCCCCGGCCGTGCAAAGGAGTGCCCATGCCCGCCGTCGAAGCCGAGAACCTGCTGGTGCTGCCGCGCGTGCGCGCCATCGACCACGCGACGAAGAGCGAGCGCCGCCTGCGCTCGCTGACCACCGCCCCGAAGGGCTTCGAGGGAGAGGGCTTCCCGGTGAACCGCGCCTTCGCGGGCGTCGGCGCGGCCGACCTCGACCCGTTCATCCACATGGACGAGATGGGGAGGGTCGACTACGCGCCCGGTGAGCCGCGTGGCACCTCGTGGCACCCGCACCGCGGCTTCGAGACGGTGACCTACATCATGGACGGGACCTTTGCCCACCGCGACTCGACCGGCGGCGGCGGCCGCATCACCAACGGCGACACGCAGTGGATGACCGCGGGCTCGGGGCTGCTGCACATCGAGCGCCCGCCCGAGGAGCTCGTCGTCTCCGGGGGCCTCTTCCACGGGATTCAGCTGTGGGTCAACCTGCCGGCCCGCGACAAGTGGATCGAGCCCCGCTACCAGGACCTGCGTGCCGCCGCGGTGACCCTCGTCGCCGGCGCGGACGGCGCGAGCCTGCTGCGGATCATCGCCGGTGAGGTCGACGGCCACGCCGGACCCGGTCAGAGCCACACGCCGATCACCTTCGTGCACGCCTCGGTGGAGCCGGGGGCCCGCCTCGAGGTGCCCTGGCCGGCCGAGCGCAACGCCCTCGTCTACGTCCTCTCGGGGAGCGGGCGCGTCGCGGCCGACGGGACGCCGATCGGCGCCGGGCAGCTCGCGCTCCTCGGCAGCGGTGACTACCTCACCGTCGCCGCCACCGGCAGGGAGCGCCTCGAGGTGCTCCTCCTCGGTGGGGTGCCGATCGGTGAGCCGGTCGCCTGGTACGGGCCGTTCGTGATGAACACCGAGGCCGAGCTGCAGCAGGCCTTCGAGGACTACCGAAAGGGCCTGCTCGGCACCGTCCCCGCGGGCGGCTGAGGGAGCCTTCGGCTCAGCCGGCGCCCTCGCCCGCGGCGGCGCAGTCGGGGCAGAGGCCCTGGAAGACGATGTCCACGCCGGTCACGGTGAAGCCGTGCGCCTCGTCGGGGGCGAGCGTGTGGCCGCCCGCGGCGAGCACGTCGCGCAGCGCCCCGCAGCGGGTGCAGACGAGGTGGTGGTGGGGGGTGGCGACGTTCGGGTCGTAGCGCTTGGGCCCCGCGCCCGCCGCCACCTCGAGCACCTCGCCCATCGCCACGAGCTCGTTCAGGGTGTTGTAGACCGTCGCCAGGCTGATCTCCGGCAGGCGCGTCTGCGCGGCGAGGTGGACGGCGTCAGCCGTCAGGTGGACGTGCTCCCCGGTGAGCACCTCGGCGACGACCCGGCGCTGGGGCGTGACCCGCCAGCCACGTGACCGGAGCCGTTCCAGTAGATCGCTCAGCGCTGCCTCCGTCCTCGTTCTGACCTGGGCTTCATGCTACCGGCCGCCCCCCGGCGGCCCGCCGCATTTCACCCCGCGAGCGAGACCCCGAGGACCACCGCCGCCAGCGAGAAGAGGCCGGCGAGGCCGCCGGAGAGGGCGACGGCCTTCTTCGACCGCGCCCGCGAGTGGATCCCTGCGGCGGCGGCCGCGAGCACGACGACGACGATCTTCACGCCGAGCACCGTCTTCCACGCGCTGTCCTTGGTCGAGGGGTGGTTCGCCGCCACGTTCCAGATGCCGGTGAGCACGAGGACGGCGAAGGCCGGCCAGGCGAGGCGGGAGAAGGCGACCGCGACCCGCCGCGGCGCCTCGCCGCCGATCGTCCGCAGGGTCGGGAGCAGGCCGGCGACGGTGAGCTGGCCGCCGACGAAGACCGTCGCCGCGAGGACGTGCAGCGAGAGGCGGACGGTGGTGCTCGCGCTCGGGAGGCCGAGCGGCAGGGGGTGGGTCACTGGTCGGCCTCCCGGTGGACGAGGTGGACGCGCGCCTGGTCACGGGGGCGCAGCACGAGCTGGTCGACGTCGACGTGCGCGGGGCGGGTGGCGACGAAGGCGACGCACTCGGCGACGTCCTCGGCGCTCAAGGGGGTGAGGCCGCGGTAGACCGAGGCGGCGCGCTCGGCGTCGCCGTCGAAGCGCACGAGGGAGAACTCGGTCTCGACGAGCCCGGGGTCGATCTCGCTCACCCGCACCGGACGGCCGTTCAGCTCGAGGCGCAGCACGTCCATCACGGCACGCGTCCCGTGCTTGGCGGCGTTGTAGCCGGCGCCGCCGGGGTAGGGCTCGAAGGCGGCCACCGAGCCGATCGTGATCACGTGGCCGTCGCCGGAGTCGACGAGGGCCGGGAGGAGCGCCTTCACCATGCGCAGCACGCCGAGGACGTTGGACTCGTACATCTCCCGCCAGCGCTCCTCGTCGCTGTCTTCGATACGGTCGAGGCCGAGCGCGCCACCCGCGCAGTTGAGGAGGAGGCGGCAGCCGCCGATGCCCGCGCAGAACGACGCGACCGACGCCGGGTCGGTGACGTCGAGGGCGGCGGCGCGCGCCCCCTCCCCGAGCTCACGGGCGAGCGCCTCGAGGCGGTCGAGGCGCCGGGCGCCGAGGACGACGTCGAAGCCCTCGCGCACGAGCGCCCGCGCGCTCGCCGCGCCGATGCCGCTCGACGCCCCGGTGATCACGGCGGTGCCCCGCTCCGTCACGCTCCACCTCCTCGGGCGCCGAAGCTACCTCGGCGGGTGCCGGTGAGTCCCGGCCGGGAGGCGACGGTCGAGGTCGACGGCCACCGCCTCGTCCTCACCAACCTCGACAAGGTCCTCTACCCGAAGGTCGGCTTCACCAAGTCCGACCTCCTCGCCTACTACAGCGCGATCGCGCCGACGATGCTCGGCCACCTCGCCGAGCGCCCGCTCAGCGTGCAGCGCTTCCCCGACGGCGTCGAGGGGCAGCGCTTCTTCGGGAAGAACCTCCCGAAGGGCGCCCCCGACTGGCTGCAGAGCGTCGTCGTGAAGAGCGGCGTGCGCGGCAGCCACGAGGAGGTGCGCTACCCGATCGTCGACTGCGCGGCGGCCCTCCTCTACTTCGCCAACCTGGCGGCGATCGAGCTGCACGTGCCGATGTGGCGGAGCGACCCGGCGCGCCCCGCGCCCTCGCCCGACGAGATCGTCTTCGACCTCGACCCCGGCGCGCCGGCCGCCCTGCCGGAGTGCTGCGCCCTCGCGCTGCTGCTCCGCGAGGAGCTCCCCGAGCTCGCCGACCGCCCCCTCGAGCCGCTCCCCAAGGTGAGCGGGAAGAAGGGCCTCCAGCTCTACTGCGCCGTCGAGCCGATGGAGGCCGAGGCGGCGCGTACCCTCGCGCACACCGTCGCCGAGGGCTTCGCCTCGCGCCACCCCGACCTCGCGGTGGCGAACATGCGCAAGGACCTGCGCGGCGGCGTCGTCCTCATCGACTGGAGCCAGAACGTCCCGGCGAAGACGACCGTCGCCCCCTATTCGCTCCGGCCCGAGCCGGAGCCGAGCGTCTCCGCCCCGGTGAGCTGGGAGGAGGTCGCCTCCGCGACGACCCCCGCGGGCGCGGCGGCGCTGCGGTTCGGCCCCGCCCAGGTGCTGGCGCGCGTCGAGGCGCACGGCGACCTCTTCGCCCCGCTCACCGCACGCCGCTGAGGGGGCCTCCCCGCGCCCTGCGGGCGGTGGCGCGCAGCAGCGCTGCCACGTCGAGCAGGGCGAGGAGGAGGACGAGGCGGAAGGCGGCGCGGCCGCGCCCGCGACGGGCGAGCGCCACGACGCCACCCGCGAGGGCGAGGCCCGCGGCCCGGGCGGCGCGCGCCTGGGGCGCGCTGCCGGCGCCGTGCGCGACGAGCAGCGCCGAGCAGCCGAGGAAGGCCCCCGCGAGCGCGATGTCGGTCTCCGGGCCGAGGCGCTGCGGGAGGCCGAGCACGCCGAGCTTGCGGTCCTCGTCGCGGTCGGGGAGGACGTTCACGAAGTGCGCGGCGAGGCCGAGCGCGCTGCCCGCCGCGCTCGCCCACAGCGGCGCCTCCTCGCCGGCGGCGGCGAGGCAGAAGCGGGGGAGGAGGCCGAAGGAGAGGGCGTAGGGGGCGAAGGAGAGGGGGGTCGCCTTCAGTGCCGTGTTGTAGGCCGCACCGCTCGCCACGGCGAGGAGGTGGAGGGCCCCCGTGCGGCGCCCGCTCGCGAGCGAGAGCGGCACACAGAGCGCGGCCGCGGCCCCGGCCGCCCGCCCGACGGCGCGCCTCGAGACGGCACCGGTCGCGAGCGGCTTGTCGGGCCGCCCGGCCCGCAGGTCGCGCGCCGCGTCGAGGTAGTCGTTCTGCCAGCCGATCGCGAGCTGGCCGGAGAGGACCGCGGCGCCGATCCTCGCGACGGCGGCCGGCGGGGCGCCGCCGCTCGCGGCGAGCCCGAGCGCGGTGGCGGTGACGGCGCCGACGGGGCCGGGGTGCGAGGCGCCGAGGAGCACGCCGGCGCGCCGCAGCAGGCGGGGGGCGGCCGAGAGAGCTCTGAGCGCCCCCGGTCGCCGGCGGCGCGCGCGGTCGACGGCCAGCCGGGCCGGGCGCTCAGGCGCCGGCCAGGTGGCGGCGCTTGGAGAGGTCGAGGCACTCCTCGCAGACCGAGGCGGGGACGATCCCGAGGCGCATGCCGAGCCCGAAGAGCTCACAGCCGATGCAGTAGCCGAGGGCCGACTCAAGGAGGGCGGGGGCGAGCAGGGTGGCGACGAGCACGAAGGCGGCGGTCCGTTCACCGGCGAGGAAGCAGCACAGCGCGGCGAGCGTGAAGGCGGCGCCCATCAGCTGCGCGAAGCGCTTCGGCGGGCCGGGCACGGGCTTCGGCGCCCCGAGGCGGGGGGCGATGACGCGCGTCGCCAGCTGGCCGAGGGGGCTGAAGCGCGGCCCGCTCGCGGCGCGCGCCACGAAGCCGTAGGCGAGGGGGACGGTGAGGAGCAGCTGGCGGCTGGAAAGGGTCGCCACCGCGAGCGCGACGACCCCGGCGGCGACGGTGCGCGCCGCCTTCTCGTTCACCGGGTTCGGGAAGGAGAGGAGGCGGGCCACGGTGCGATCATAGGCCGATTCCCGACCGAATCGGTCAGGTACTGACCCCCCGCCGGCTCAGGAGACGAGCACCTTGTTGCGTGAGAGCTTCTCGACGAGGTGGCCGGGGAGCAGGTCGTAGTGGTCGTGCTCGGCGGTGAAGCGGCCGAGGCCCCCCGAGAGGGCGCGCAGGTCGACGGCGTAGCGGGCGAGCTCGCTCGTCGGCACGAGGGCGGTGATCACCGGCTCGCCGTGGTCGTTGGTCTCGGTGGAGAGCACCCGTGCCCGGCGGGCGTTGATGTCGCCGAGGACGTCGCCGAGGTTGTGGGCCGGGACGGTGACCTCGAGGCGCGAGATCGGCTCGAGGGGGAGCGGCTCCGCGAGGCGCAGCGCCTCGGTGAAGGCGAGCGCCCCCGCCGCCTCGAAGCTCGCCTCGGAGGAGTCGACGGGGTGGAACTTCCCGTCGTCGCAGATCACCCTGACGTCGACCACGGGGAAGCCGAAGGCGCCGCCCTGGCCCATCGCCCGTCGCACCCCCTTCTCGACGGCGGGGATGAACTGCCGGGGGATCGCGCCGCCGACGATCTGGTCGACGAACTCGAGCCCGGCGCCGCGCTCGAGCGGCTCGATGCGCAGGTGGGCGACGCCGAACTGGCCGTGGCCGCCGGTCTGCTTCTTGTGGCGTCCCTCGGCCTCGGCGGGGGCGGTGATCGTCTCCCGGTAGGGGGTCGTCACCTCCTCGGTCACGATCTCGACGTTGAACTTGCGCGCCAGGCGCTCGGCGGTCACCGCGAGGTGGGTCTCGCCCATCCCCGACACCACGGTCTGGTGGGTCTCGTCGACGCGCCGCACCTGCAGCGAGGGGTCCTCCTCCTGCAGGCGGTGGAGGCCGTTCATCAGCTTGTCCTCGTCACCGGTGCCCTTCGAGCGGATCGCGACCGAGAGCATCGGCGGGGAGAGCGGGATCGGCTCGAGCACGACCGGCGAGTGCTTGGGGGCGAGGGTGTCGCCGATCCGCAGGTCGGTGAGCTTCGGCACGGCGACGATGTCGCCGGCGGTCGCCTCGGTGAGCGGGGTGGCCGACTTCCCGCACATCGCCTGCAGCACGTGCAGCCGCTCCTCGGTGCGGGTCCGGCTGTTCACGAGGACGGCGTCGGGGCGGAGCGTCCCGGAGAGGACCTCGAGGAGCGAGATGTGGCCGATGAACGGATCGACGACGGTCTTGAAGACCCGGGCGAGCGGCTCGCCATCGGCGGCGAGGGCGATCTCGACGTCCTGGTCGCCGGCGCGGGCGTGCGCGGAGTGGTGCCCACCGACCTCGCAGATGAAGCTCGCCAGCCGGTCGATGGCGATGTCGCGCTCCGCCGAGCCGCAGAGGACGGGGAAGACCTGGCTGGTGGCGATGCCGACGGCGAGGGTCGCCTCCAGCTCCGCGACGCCCGGGGTGTCACCGTCGAGGTAGCGCTCCATCAGCGCGTCGTCGGCGACGACGATCCCCTCGACGAGGTTGTCGCGCACGCGGTGCTCGAGCTCGGCCATCTCGTCGGGGATCGGCGCAGTGCTGCGCACCCCCGCCGAGTAGAGGATCGCCTCGTCGGCGAGGAGGTCGGCCACGCCGCGGAAGTCCGCCTCACGCCCGATCGGCAGCTCGAGGGGGGCGACGCCGCTCCCGAAGGTGCTCCGCAGCTGCTCGAGGGTCCGCTCGAAGTCGGCGCGCTCGTGGTCGAGCTTGTTCACGAAGATGAAGCGCGGTAGGCCGAGGCGCTCGGCGCGGCGCCAGGCGACCTCGGTCTGGACCTCGACCCCCTCGACCGCGGAGACGACGACGACGGCGAAGTCGCAGACCGCGAGCGCCACCTCCACCTCGCCGATGAAGTCGGCGAAGCCGGGCGTGTCGATGAGGTGGATGCGGTGGCCACCGAGCTCGAAGGGTGCGACCGCCAGCGAAACCGACATGTGGCGCTTCAGCTCCTCGGGCTCGAAGTCACAGACGGCGGTGCCGGCGGCGACGGAGCCCTTTCGGGGGATGGCGCCCGCCGAGGCGAGGAGCGCCTCGGCGAGGGTGGTCTTGCCGACCCCCTGGTGGCCGATCAACGCGACCTTGTGGATCGCTGACGAAGGAACGTTCAAGACGCTGCCCCCTTCTGTCGTCGGCCGCGCGCGGCCGCCTCGGGAAAGTCTGCACCTTTGCCGGGCGCCTTGCTCCGCGCCGGCCCCTCAGCTGCCCGAGATCCCGAACCAGCGCTCGCGGAAGTGGAAGAGGTAGCGGTCGGTGAGCACGTTGAGGATCCGGCGGGCGTCCCCGAAGCGCTCGTTCAGCTCGCCGAGGACGCGCAGGTCGACGGCGACGGGCCGCGGCAGCGACTCGTAAGCGAGGCGGTACCAGCGCCGCCCGAGGCGCTCGAGGAGCTCGACGGCGCTCGCGTCGCCGAAGCCCGGGATCGAGGGGGCGGGGCGCGTCTCGCGGCTGAGGCCGCTCGCCGCGAGCAGGCGCCCCTCCTCGAGCTCGGAGAGGCCGTGGGTCGCGGTGTGGTCGGGGAAGACGCCGGTGAGGAAGAGGGCGACGTCGCCGAGGCGGCGGAGGATCCCCGGCCGCTCCGCCTCGGAGACGAAGTCGAGGAGCTCCGCGAGGCGCACCGGGTCGAGCTCGGAGAAGCGCCGCCGCCTGAGGCCGCGGCGCGTCGGCACGAGGACGCTGCCCGAAGAGACGTGGGTGTAGGAGGCGAGGAGCTCGGTGAGGAAGAGGCGCCGGAGCGGGCTCGCGAGGAAGTCGCGGAGGTTGGCGACCTCGAAGATCGGGGTGCGGTGGTGCGGCCCCAGCCACTCCGAGACGTAGCTCGCTGCCGACAGCTCGCGGCCGGTCTCGTGGACGGCGAGGGCGAAGATGAGGAAGGGCGAGGCCGGGAGCAGCGGCGCGCCGGCGCCCTCCTCGGGGAAGGCGAGGGCGAAGGCCCCCGGCCCCTCGACGAGGGTGAGGACGCGGCCCGGCTCCGAGCGCAGCCGCGCCGCGGCCGCGGCGCCCTCCTGCGCACCCCCGGCGAGGGAGGAGAGGAGGCGGAGGTCCTCGTCGGTCAGGTGCTGGAGGTAGGAGACGGCGACGCGCTCCCTGTCCACATCCATCCGCCGAAGATAGCGGTCGGGCCCCGCCGCGCCGGGCGATGGAGGGCGCGGCCCGGGGCCGCCGCCCCGGCGCCCGGGGCCGGTGCTCCGTAGACTGCACGTCCCGCGCCGGGGGCCTGGCGCCGGAGGGAGGTACCCCGTTGGCGAAAGTCCGCTTGTCACTCGTCTCCGCCCGCAACGACTGGACGGCGCCGCTCCTCTCCGGCGAGGTCGAGCCGCAGGGCGTCGAGCTCGTGCCGACGATCTCGGACCCCTCCGAGACCTTCTGGCGACAGCTCAACCACGGTGTGTTCGAGGCCGGTGAGATGTCGATCGCCTCGTTCCTCATCGCCCGCGAGCACGGCATCGAGATGGTCGGGATCCCCGCCTTCCCCGGCCGGCGCTTCATGCACACCGAGCTCTACTACCACGAGGACTCCGGGATCACGACGCCCGAGACGCTGACCGGCAAGCGCATCGGTGTCGCCGAGTACCAGCAGACGGCCTCGCTGTGGACGCGCGGCATCCTCGAGCACGACTTCGGGGTCTCCCAGTACGACCTCACCTGGGTGATGGAGCGCCCCGAGGAGCTCTCGCACGGCGGCCCGACCGGCTTCCAGCCGCCGCCCGGCATCAAGTTCGAGCGGATGACCGACGGGGACACCCTCGACACCGCGCTCCTCGCCCGCCGCATCGACGTCGCCCCCGCGATGCGCGCCATCGGGCGCGAGCCGAACCTCGTCGACCGCGCCACGCTGCGGCCGCGCGCCACCGGCGACTGGTCGAAGCTGAAGCCGCTCTTCCCCGACCGCATCGCCGAGGCGAGGCGCTTCGTCACCGCGCACGGCTACGTGCCGGCCAACCACTTCTTCGTGGTGCGCGGCGACGTCCACGAGCGCTACCCGTGGCTCGCCTTCAACCTCTACCGCGCCCTCCTTGAGGCGAAGGAGAAGGCCGCGGCGCGCGTCGTCGCCTCGCTCCCCGCGGCGCTCGTCTTCGGGCGCGAGTACCTCGCCGAGACGCGCGCCGTCCTCGGCGACGACCCCTTCACCTACGGCGTCGAGGCGAACCTGCCGATGCTCAACGACGCGCTCGACTTCACCTTCGAGCAGGGCCTCATCAAGGAGCGCCCCGACGTGCACTCGATGTTCGCCCCGGAGCTCGGCACGCTCTGAGCGGGAGGATGGAAGAACTCCCCGGCGGAGCCGGGGGGCTCTTCAAAAATTGTCCCGAGGGCCCGCCCCGAGGAAGCGCTCACACCTTCTCGAAGGCCGGGAAGATGCGGGCCGGGTTGTTGTGGAAGATGTCGATCTTCTCCTCCTCGGAGAGCCAGTCGAACGAGCTGATCACCGGGATCAGGTCGTCGCCGGTCTTGCCGGGGCCCTCGCCCTCCTGGCGGACCGCGGCGCCCGAGCCGGGGGCCTCGGTGCCGAAGAGCGTCTGACTGATGCCGCGCTGCTTGATGGCCGCGGTGAGGAAGTCGACGTCGTGCGCGCAGGTGTCGAAGTAGAGGTTGTTCGACAGATCCTTCTGGGAGAGGTGCGAGTCCGACTTGATGAAGCGGTTCAACGCGCCGCCGCAGTGGCAGACGATCACCTTCAGGTTCGGGAAGCGCTCGAAGACGTC
>DATLTN010000009.1 GCA_035533595.1 Acidimicrobiales bacterium | reverse complement strand
GGTGTTGCCGTTGGAGCCGTTCTGGCCGGTGACGCCGGTCGCGCCGTTCTGGCCGTTCGTCCCGCTCTGGCCCTGGGCGCCGGTCGCGCCGGTGTTGCCCTGGGAGCCGGTGGCACCGGTGGCACCGGTGGCACCCGTCGGGCCCTGCGGTCCGGTCGGGCCCTGGACGCCGGTGGCACCCGTGGCACCGTTCGCGCCGGTCGCGCCGGTGTTGCCGTTGGAGCCGGTGACACCCGTGCTGCCCCTCGAGCCCGTGGCGCCGGCCGTGCCCGTTGCGCCGTTGGTTCCGACAACGCCGGCGGCGCCGGTCGCACCCGCCGCGCCCGTCGGCCCCTGCGGCCCCGACGGACCCTGCGCACCCGTGGCACCGGTCGTTCCCGTGACGCCGGTCGCGCCATTAGACCCCTGGGCCCCAGTTGCGCCGTTGGGCCCGGTCGCGCCGGTAGCGCCTTGAAGGCCGGTCGGCCCTTGCGTCCCCGTCGGATTGCTAACGCCGCCCGAGACATTGACGGTGCCGTAACTAGCGGGCAGGCAGTCGCCGTCGCCGTCGCCGTCAGCGACGCACAGATTGATCACACCGGTGCCGTTGGTCACCGTGGAGGGGACCTTGAAAGTGATCAGCTGCTGGTTCTTCGCGGCGGTGGAGCCTCCGTAGGTGTCGACGTAGTTCTGCGGATAACCCGACGTCGGCGTAACGGTCGCCGCCACACTCTGGCCGTCGACCGTGAGTGTCGCGATCGATCCGAATGCGGAGTCGTCCATGTAGACGATCGACATCGACTCGCCCGGAGTCACCTGCGCCCCCGGCGCCCAGGAAGCGTCGGCGAGCACTGACTCGCACTTCTTGCCAGGACACACGTTGCCGCCAGACCCCGCAGGACCCGCCGGGCCCTGTGGGCCTGTGTTGCCCTTCGCCCCCGTGGCTCCCGACGCGCCGGTCTGCCCCTGAATGCCCGTCGCGCCGGTTGGGCCGACCGAACCGGTCGTACCCCGCTGACCGGTAGCACCCTGCGCTCCGGTCGCGCCGGTCGCGCCGGTGGCGCCCGTCGGGCCCTGCGGTCCGGTCGGCCCCTGCGGGCCGGTCGCTCCGCTCGCACCCGCGGCACCGGTGGCGCCGCGGGATCCGGCGGAGCCAGTAGCACCGTTCGTGCCGACGGCGCCGGTGGCACCTGTCGGGCCGGTGGCACCTGTCGCTCCGATGGCGCCCGTCGGGCCCTGTGGGCCGATCGGGCCCTGCGGGCCGGTTGCACCGGTCGCCCCGTTCGACCCAGCCGCGCCGTTCGTTCCCGTCGCGCCACGCACGCCCGTGTTGCCCTGCGCCCCGGTCGCTCCACGTGCGCCCGTGTTGCCCGTTGCCCCAGCCGCACCGGTAGCTCCCGTCGGCCCCTGCGCACCGATCGGGCCCTGCGGACCCGTGGCGCCCGTGCTACCCGTCTGGCCGGTCGCACCGGTCGCCCCCGTTGAGCCGGTCGGACCTGTCGCCCCGGTGGGGCCCTGCGGTCCGATCGCCCCGGTTGCGCCGCTTGCGCCGCTCGCCCCGGTGGCGCCGGTGGCGCCCGGGTCGGACTTGAAGTTGTCGTACTTGCAGGAGCTGCTCCCCACTCCGGCCGACGGCGAGTAGGTCGACGGGTCGTACTTACAGACGGCGACGTCGTATTCGTCGCCCGAGTTCGTCGTGTCGGCGTAGGGGTAGAGGCGGATCTCGCCGTCGGCGAAGTCGTGGGTCCCGGAGTAGTTGACGACGCCGTTCTGCACCGTGAAGGTGCGGTTGGTGTAGCTGTCGTACGGCGAGGAGAGGTTGCCGGTCTGGCCGTCGTTCGGATTCTCCTGGCTACCGGGGACGAGCACGGCGAAGAAGTACGTGCCGTCCGGAAGGCTCGCCTTGCTCGGGCCGCCATTCAGCCAGACGTACTGCTGGCCGGAATAGATATTGCAATTGACGTTGCCGGAACCGTTTTGGCAAAAGTCGCCGCCGTCCGCAGCGACGTTCACCGTCGTGAAGGTCGCGCCCGAGCTCGCGGCCGCGGGTGCGGCGTCGAACGCGACGGCCAGCCCACCGCCAGCGGGCAGCAGGACGACGACGCCGAGGGCGAGCACGAGGCGCCGCACGCGGGCGGCGAAGCGGCGGCGGCCGGCCACGCGGGCGCGCTTCGGAAGGGCGGATCCCTCCGGTGTGCGGCTATCGGAGGCGGTCCTCGCCTCCGTTGATCTGTCTCGCGTCACTGCTAGCCCGTCGTCGCCCTCATGGTGAACAGGAAAAGTATGGGTAGACATACGGCCTGATAGCAAGCCAACTACAGCCTGATCAGAAGAGAATGTTTCGGCCAGCACTCAGTGCGTTCGGGCGAACACGGATCGTGGTTATTAAAGCCCACAGCCGCCACTCTGCGTCACCGGCCGCCCGGCTGCGGCGGGCGGCGCCGGCCCTGCCTCCGCAAGGGCGACGCCGCCTCCCGGCGGCCCGGAACCGGCGGGGGGGGTCCGAACCTACGGCAAAGTCTCCTGCTCATGTGCACCAGCAGAGTGGCCCGGTCACCGCAGCCGCCCCCTCCGGCGGCGCTGCCTGGACGGCCCGGCGCCGGGCCGCCCGGGCGAGGGGAGCGACACCCCCGTCGCGGGTGCACGCCGCGCGCCAGCGGCGGACGCCACGCAGCACCACGCCGGTTCGTTCACATATTTAGGGTGAATTGCCGATTCGTTAATCGGTGAATAGATCTGCGGACCAGCGACTTATTTCGCTATATCACTGCCGCGTGACGGCGGTTACTCCTCCGAAACGGAGCCGCGCAGCGCCCGCAGGAAGGAGACCACCTCGTCGGGGTCTTTGGTCCGCCGCATCGGTGGCAGGGCACGGATGAGGTCCCAGCGGTAGGAGGCGACGGCGAGGCGACGATCGAGCACGGCGACGACCCCGCGGTCCTCCGAGCTGCGGACGAGCCGCCCGGCGCCCTGCGCGAGGCGCATCGCGGCGCGGGGCACGTCGATCAGCTGGAAGGCGCGTGGCCCGGCCCGCTCGCGGCGCGCCGAGAGCAGCGGATCGTCGGGGCGGCCGAAGGGGATTCGGTCGATGATCACGAGCGAAAGCGTCGATCCCGGGACGTCGACCCCCTGCCAGAAGCTCATCGTCGCGAACAGGCAGGTCTCCGGGCTCGATCGGAACTCGCCGACGAGCGCCTCCTTGCTCCCGTCGCCCTGCTGCAGGAGCGGGAAGGCCAGCCGGCCGCGCAGCGCCGCCGCGGCGGCGCGCATCGCGGCGTGGCTCGTGAACAGCGCGAGGGTCCGCCCCCCTGCGGCCTCAATGAGGCGGGCGATCTCGTCGTGCAGCGCCGCCTCGGCACCGGGCGCCCGCGGGTCGGGCAGGTGGGTGGCGCAGTACAGGAGCGCCTGCTCCTCGAAGGCGAAGGGGCTGCCGACGTCGAGCTCGTCGGTCCGCTCGGGCGGGGCGCCGAGGCGCGCCGAGAGCCCCGGCGGCAAGGTCGCCGAGGTGAGCACGGTGGTGTGCGCGCCGAAGAAGCGCTCGCGTAGGAGGGGGGCGATCTCGATGGGGGCGATCTCGAGGCTCGGGCGCGCGCCGCCCTCCACCCACGCGACGTCGTCCTCGGAGTGCGCGAGCAGGCGGTCGAGGTCGAGCCGCAGCCGGCCGGCGGCGAGCTGCGCCCGCTGCGCCGGCACGGCACCGCCCTCGGCGCTCCCTCCGGCGAGGGCCCCCATCGCCCGCTCCAGCCGCTCGACGCGTGCCCGGCAGAGCTCGACCACCTCGGCGAGGGCAGGGGGGAGCTCGGCGGAGAGCCGCTTGCCGACGAGCCCCTCGAAGGCCGCCTCGAGCTGGTCGGCCGCCGCCGCGAGGTCGCGCCCGAGGCCGGCGAGCTCGCCGGCGCCCGAGGCGGGCACCGAGCGCAGCGAGACGAGCAGGCCGCGCAGCCGCCCCGCGGAGATCGAGACGCCGAGGCTCGCCGTCATCACGTCCTCGAGCTCGTGCGCCTCGTCGACCACGACAACGTCGTGCTCGGGGAGGACCACGTCCCCGCTCGCGAGGTGGGCACCGACGAGGTGGTGGTTCACCACGATCACCTCGGCCTCGGCCGCCCGTGCCCGCGCCGACTCGACGAAGCAGTCGCCGCCGGAGGGGCAGCGGAAGGCACCGGGGCATTCGTCCGAGGAGACGCTGAAGCTCGACCAGACCCGCGGGTCCGGCTCGATGGGCAGCTCGGCCCGGTCGCCGGTCTCGGTCTCGGTCGCCCACTTCGCGATCGCGACCGCCTGTGTCGAGAGGTCCTCCCGCCGCGCGCCGCGCTCGGTGACGCCGAGCTCGCCCTGCTCGCCGTTCACCTCGCCCTCCCGCAGGCGTTGCACGCAGAGGTAGTTCGCCCGCCCCTTCAGCACCGTGAAGGTGAACGGGCGCGCCAGGCGGGCGGCGATCGCCGGGAGGTCCTTCCCCGCGAGCTGGTCCTGGAGCGCCTTGGTCGCGGTCGCGACGACCACCCGTCGCCCGGAGAGGATCGCGGGGAGCAGGTAGGCGAGCGACTTGCCCGTGCCGGTCCCGGCGCGCACGAACAGGTGGCGCTCGCCCTCGATCGCCCGCCCGACCGCGTGGCTCATGAGCGTCTGTGACTCGCGTGCCTCGCCGCCGCCGGGAAGGCCGGAGACGATGTGGCCGAGGGCCCCGTCGAGCGCGTCGGCGCTCACCTGCCGGCGCCGCTCAGGAGCAGCTCGGCACGCTCGCGCGCGCCAGCCGCGGCAGCGCCGAGATCCGGGACGCGGTGCTCGACGACGCCCCCCGCGACGGAGAGGAAGAGCAGGACGGCCTCGCTGACGGGGCCGGCGCCGAGCGCCTCGAGCGCCAGCGCGTAGCCCCCGACCTGGGGGCGGTAGTGCTCGGCGAGCTCGGAGAGCTCCGTGAGCGAGGAGAGGGAGTCGGTCTTGTAGTCGACGATCACCAGGCCCTCCGGCCCCTCGAAGCAGAGGTCGACGACCGCCTCGAGCGTCCCCCCGGCCACCCGCATCGTGAGCGGCAGCTCGCGCCAGTGCCGGGCGCTCGCCGCGGCGCGGCGCACGACCGGGCTCGCGAGCGCGGCGCGCGCGAGCCGCTCGACGGTGGTTGCCTCCGCGGGGCAGCCCTCCTCGAGGGAGAGCGCGTCGGCGAGGGGGGTGAGCGGGAAGCCGGGCGACGGCCCCGACTCCTGGAGGAGGCGGTGGACGGCCCGGCCGACGGCTGTCCCGGCGCGGGGGCGCCGCCAGTCGCCCGCCTCGGGGTCCATCTGCGTCGCGGCCCCGTGCCGGTGGACGAGGGGCGGGGCGAGGCCGGTGGCGCTGACGCCGGGGGCGAGCGAGAGGCGCCGCGCGAGGTCGGCCCGCTGCTGCCGCCACCTGTCGAGCTCCGCCGCGCCGAGCGGTGCCGGCGGGAGGGCGGGAGCGGGCGGGGCGCCGGCGCGCCGGGCGCCGGGCGCCGGCGCGCGGCGGGCGACCGGTGGCAGCGCGTCGAGATCGGCGATCCGTTCGGCGAGCGAGCGGGCGGCCTCGCTCTTGGCGGGCCGGTGATGGAGCGCGACGACGAGGTGGTCCCGCGCCCGGGTCGCCGCGACGTAGGCCACCCGCAGGCGCTCGGCGAGCTCCTCGCCGTCGGCCCGCTCGGCGAGCGCCGCGAAGCCGGCGGTCTCGACCCCGCCCCGCAGTCGTGCCTCGAGGCGGCCCTCCCCCGCCAGCAGCCGCGGCCCCCAGGCCGCCCCCGAGGGGGCGCCCCCGAGCTCGGCGAGGACGACAATCGGGAACTCGAGGCCCTTCGCGCCGTGCACCGTGAGGATCCTCACCGCGTCCTCCGCCGCGTCCGCCGTGGGGAGCTCGACGTTGCGCACGCCGCTCTGGCCCTCGAGGTCGAGGAAGGCGAGGAACTCCGCGAGCGTCGCGCCCCCCGCGGCCTCGAAGGCACCCGCCCGGTCGACGAGGAACTCGACGCGCCGCAGCGCCTCTGAGGGACGCGCCGAGCCGGCGTGCAGCGCGAGCACCCGCCGTTCCCGCAGCAGCTCGCCGAGGAGCCCGACCACGCCGAGGCGGTAGGCGTCGTCGTGCAGGCGGGTGAGGACGGCGATCCCCTCCGTCACCGGGCCGGCGGGCTGGCCGGGCCCAGCAGCGAGGGAGAAGCTCCCGCCCGCCTGCCGGTGGGCGACGAGCTCGCCGTCGTCACAGCCGAACAGCGGCGTGCGCAGCGCGGCGAAGACGGCGCGCTCGTCGGCGCCCGGCGCGAGCGCGCCGAGCGCGGCGCGCAGCGCCTGCACCTCCGCGGAGTTGTAGACGAGAGTGCTCGAGGAGACGACGTAGGGGATGTCGAGGGACTGGAGCGCCGACTCCAAGGTGAACAGGCCCGTGCGACGGGGCACGAGGACGGCGATGTCGCCGTAGCAGGCGGGCCGCGCACGCTCCTCCTCGCGGACCGGCCAGCCTTCGTCGACGGCTGCGGCGATCGTCGCGGCGACCTCCGCCGACTCGACCTCGCGCCGTTCGGCCTGCGTGAGCTGCTCGTCGAGGGGGCCGCCGAGCACGGTCACCGAGGGCCGGCCGGCGAAAGGGGTGCGCACCGGGACGAGGGGGGTGTAGCCGGCGCCCCCCGCGAGCAGCCGCGCGAAGACGGCGTTCACCCATTCGAGCACCGCCGGGACCGAGCGGAAGTTCGTGAACAGGCGGGTCGGCTCCCCCACTCCGAGCGCGGCGCGGGCCCGCAGGTAGGCCGTGGCGTCGGCACCGCGGAAGCGGTAGATCGACTGCTGCGGGTCACCGACGAAGAACAGCCGCCCCGCCTCGGGTGCCGTCGCCCCCTCGGCGGTGCCGAGCTGCAGCACGATCTCGAGCTGCAGCGGGTCGGTGTCCTGGAACTCGTCGACGTAAAGGCGCCGGAAACGCCCGCGCGCCGCTGCCCGCGCCCGCGGGGAGCGGCGCAGCAGCTCGTCGGCGAGGACGAGCAGGTCGTGGAAGTACAGGGTGCCGGCGCTCCGGCGGGCCGCGGCGGCGCGGTGCGCCTCGGCGCCGAGGCGGGTGACGAGCGACGAGACGACGAGGTCGGCGATGCCGGCGAGCGCCTCCGCCCGCGCCGCCTCGACGCCGGCGAGCGCGTCGCGGACCTCCTGCACCTCGACCGGCGCCCAGCTCTCGCGCCTCCCGAGGTTGCCCGCGCGGCGGATCTGCACCTCGACGAGCCAGCGCAGCGCGTCCATCCAGTCCGCACCCTCCTCGGCCCGCCGACGCTCGGCGGCGAGGCCGGCGATCCGCCGCGCCAGCGCGTCCTCACCGTCGCGGCACTGCGCGGCGAGGCCGGCGAGGACGTCGCAGCCGTCGACGACGCGCCCCACCGCGTCGGTGACGCGACGCTCGATCTCGGCCTCGAGCCCGCCGGGGAGGGCCCCCGAGGGCGCTTCGTGCCACCGCTCGTCGAGCTGGCGGGCGAGGAGGCGCAGCTGGGGAGGCGTGATCTGCAGGCAGCTGGCGGCGGCGAGGAGGGCGCGCGCTCCGGGCTCGTCGTAGAGCGAGTCGAGGAAGGCGAGGAAGCGCTGCTCGAAGGCGACGGTGGCGGCGACGTCGTCGAGCACCTCGAAACGGAGCGGGAGGCCCGCCTCGAGGGGGAAGTCCCCGAGCAGCCGCTTGCAGAAGCCGTGGATCGTCGTGATCACGGCCTCTCCGACCTCCGCGGCAGCGGCGCGCAGCCGCAGGTCCGCGGGCGCCTCGGCCGCGGCGGTCGTCACAGCGGTGCGGATCCGCTCCCGCAGCTCGGCCGCTGCGGCTTCGGTGAAGGTGATCGCCGCGATCTCCCCGAGCGAACAGCGGCCCGAGCGGACCGTCTCGAGGATCCTGCCGACGAGGGCCGCCGTCTTGCCCGTTCCCGCCCCCGCCTCGACGAAGAGGGTCGCGGACAGCTCCTCGCGGATCGAGCGGCGGGCCGCGGCGTCGGCGAAGTCCCCGGTCGCGTTCATGTCGACACCAGCACCGGCGGTGCCTCGGGGGCCAGGTAGGGCTCCTCGACGAGCGATCGGAAGGCGTCGAGTGCCGGGGCGCGGCGCGCCGACTCCCAGCGCTCGGCGCGGTCCGCCGGGCAGAGCGCGTCGAAGTCGCAGAAGCGGCAGTTGCTGAAGCCGTCGAAGGCGGCTTCGCCGGGGCGCACCGGGAAACGCCCGGAGTTGATCGACGAGACGAGGACCTCGGTCGCTTCGGCGAAGCGCTCGACCTTGTTCTCGTCGAGCTCGAGCCCCACCTCCTCGGGGACCGGGCCGAGGAAGCGGTAGGCGGCGCGCACCGGGAGGGCGCCGTCGCCGAAGCTCGCGCGGGCGGCGAGCGCGTAGACCATCAGCTGCAGGTGGCGCCCACGGTCGACCGGGTCGCCGGCGATCGCCCGGAACTCGTCGGGACGACCCGTCTTGTAGTCGACGACCTGCACCCCCGCGGGCGTGCGGTCGACGCGGTCGATGAGACCCCGGAACTCGAGCTGGCCTGCGGCGACCGCCACCCGCACCGGTTCGCTCCCGCCGAAGCCGAAGGCGTGCTCGAGCGCGATCGGCAGCACACCCGCGCTGCGGCGGCCGAGGTCGGCTCGACGTTCGGCCTCGAGGATGCGCAGCAGCCGTCGCTTCTCGAGCTCCCAGAGGACGCTCTTGCCGGTCCGCCCCAGCCGCTCGTAGCGCCCGAAGACCTCCTCGGCGATCGCCCGCAGACGGGCCTCCTCCTCGCCCTCGTCGCCGGCCCCGCCCGCCATCAGCGTGCCGACGAAGCGCTCGAGCACCTCATGGACGATCGAGCCGCGGTCCCGGGGGTCGACGAACAGCCGGAGCGCCGGGTCCTCCACGACCTCGAGCGACAAGACGTGGCCGAGGAGGTAGCGGGCGGGGCAGGTCGCGTACTCCTGGAGGCTCGTCGGGGAGAACGGCACCGGGGAGACGAGGGATGCCGTGCCCGCGACGAGCGGGCGGGCGGGGCGTCGCTCGTCTCGCAAGAAGGCGAGGGCGCGACCGAGGACCGCACCGCCGAGGGCGAGGGCGGTGCCGTCGGGGTCCCCGCGGCCGCCACCCCTTGACGAGAGCGCCGCCGCGCACCACTCCGCCTCGTCGAGCGCTGCGCCCTCGCCGCGGGCGAGCGCACCGAGGCTCGCGAGGTGGCGGCCGAGTCGCCGGGCCGGCCCGGCGATGAGGGGGGACGGTCCCCGCTGGCCACCCGTCGCGGTCGCCGTCGCGTAGCTCGCGACCGCTTCGCGCGCGCCAGCGCGCGCGAGCAGGAGGCGACGGCGGTGCAGGGTGGCGCTCCCCGCCGCGCCGGGCACCTCGAGGCCGACACGGGCACGGTCGCCCGCCGAGAGGAGCGGGCTCGTCGGCGGCCCCGTGGGCAGCTCCTTGTCCGACGCGCCGAGCACGACGAGGAGGTCGAGGTCGAGCCCCACCGACTGTTCGAGCGCGCCGACGGCGACACCGCTCCCGAGCGTCCCGACGTGCGGGCCGGGGCGCACGCAAGCCATCGCGAGACGCTCGCCGAAGGCCGCGGCGCCGGTCGGGCGGTCGTCGATGTCGTCGAGGAGGGCGAGCTCGTCGAGGACGCCGAGGACGAGCGCGTCGGCGTCTCCCGCCCACCCCGGCCACGCGGCGCGCACCTCGGCGGGCCCGAGCAGCGCGTCGAGGGCAGCTCCGCACGCCGCCGCCAGGGTGCTCCACCGGCGCGCCCGCTCGAGGGCGGCGAGCTGTTCGTCGAGCGCGCGCAGCCACGGCAGGAAGGTGCGGAGCGCCGCGAGGCTGCGCTCCGCCCGCGCCCGCCCGAGCGCGCCGCCACCGCGCCCACCCGCTTCCGCCAGGCTGCGGCGCGCCGCGTCGCGCAGCGAGAGCAGCTTGGAGAACCAGTGCGACAGGTCGCCACCGGTCACGCCCGCGAGGCGCGAGCAGCGGTCCCACTCGGCGCGCGCCGCCGGCCCGACCTGCGCCTCGTCGAGCGGGGCGCTTTCCAGCAGCGCGAAGAGCCCGGGGCGCGACAGCGAGCGGCGCGACAGCGCGAACAGCCGCGCCAAGAAGCGCGCCGAGGGGGCCGCGTCGAGCGGCAGCGGGGCGCGCCCGGAGAACGGGATCGCCGCCGTCGCGAGCGCTGCCGCGAGCAACGGGGCGTAGGGGCTCGCGTGGCTGTGGACAAGGGCGACGCGTTCCGGCTCGAGGCCCCGTTCTAGCCGCCCGAGGACGAGGCGCACCGCCTCGCGCACCTCGGTGGCGGGGTCCGGCGCGGCGAGGAGCGCGGAGAACTCCACCGGGTCAGAGAGCGCCGCGCCGGCAGGCTCGGGTGAGGGGAGCGTCCGCAACGCCCCGAGCTCGCTGTGCTCGGGGTCGGCGACGACGGTGAGCTCACCGCCTTCGCCGAGCGCCAAGAGCAGCTCGACCTCCGCAGGGCGGAGGCGTTCGGGGAGGTGGACGATGACGCTGCCGAAGGTCGCCGCAAGGCCGCGACGCGCCGCCGCACTGGCGCTCTCGAAGAGGTCGACGTCGTCGTAGCAGCGGGGCGCGAGGCGGGCGCGCACCGCGCCGAGGAGCGCCGCCAGCTCCCTGCTGCGACGGTCGCCGAGGGCCAGACGACTGAGGGCGCCGGAGGACGCCCCCCGCAGCTCCTCGTAGCGCTCGACGAGCTCCGCCTCGCCCGCCGGATGGGCGAGCGCCTCGCGGAGCCAAGGCGGCGCGTGCTGGCACTCGACCGAGAGCGCGGCGCCGACATCGGCACGGGTCCCCCGACGGCGCCCCACCGCCTCGAGCGCCGGCCCGCCGAGGAAGCCGGCGAGGCGGGTGAGGACCATGAAGCGAGCGTTGGCGAGCGCCTGCGGACCGCCGGCCGCCGCCCGCCGGCGCACCAGCTCGCGGCGCAGCCCGACCGCGCTGCGCGCCGTCGGCGTGACGACCGTCACCGGGTCGAGCGGGGAGCGCGCCTGCGCGGCGGCGAGCAGCTGGTCGAGCGTCCCGGTCGTCTCGCGCCAGCTCGGGGCGGAGAGGACCTTGACCGGCACTCCGGCGAGCTTAGGGTCGGGGTGTCACACCGACGGGGTTCCCGCGCGGCGCAGCACGCGGCCGCGCAGCCCCTCCATCATCTGCTCCCAGCTGCGGTCGCCCCGCCCCCACAGCCAGACCTCTTGGCGGTAGGCGAGCACGATCGCCCGGAAGGCCGCGGCGGTGAGGCCGAGCGGCGCGAGCTCGGCCCGCCACTGCCGCCACTGCCGCTCGGCGAGCCGGCGGGCGAAGCGCTCCACCGCGTCGACGTGGCCCTCGGCGAGGAGCTGCTGGAGCTCGGCGGAGAGGGCCGCCGGCGCCGGGCTGATCGAAAGATCGGGGGTGGTGCTCTGCCGGGGTCGTCGCCGCGCCTGCTCGACCGTCACCGGCCCTGCCACACCGGCGCTCGGTCCGTGGGGCCGTAGCGCTCGAGGTGTTCGGCAAAGTCGATGAACAGCGGTGCCGTCGGGTCGAGCGGTCGGGCGAGCGCGGCCGCGGCGGTCCGCTTGTCGAACTGGTCGAGCTTCTCGAGTGCCTCGGGACGCTCGATCTCGCCGATCTCGAGCTGCTCGGCGACGAGGGCGAACGCCGCGGCGCCCGCCGCGGTGCGCACCAGCACGCTCGAGTACCCCGCATCGGAGCCGACGCTGCCGACCGAGAGATCGGCGCCCCGCCCGAGGAAGTCCGCGCACTCGTCGCAGCCCTTCAGCGCGGCGCCGTGGAAGGCCTTCACCGGTTCGTCGACAAGGACTGCGCCCTGCCTGTCCCAGACGAAGAAGCGCCCGTGGATGACGTCGACCTTGCCGACCTCCTCGAGGGGGATGTCGCGCACCGTCGCGATATCGCCGAGCATCAGCTTGCGGTAGTCGAAGCTCTTCGTGCAGAGGAGCGCGATCGTGAGCGTCACGGCGTCGACGCGCGACGAGCCCCAGCGCCACTCGCGCGACTGCAGCGCCCGGATCCCCTGGATCTCACAGGGAGTGCCGACGAGGGCGATGCGGGCGTCGGCGCCAAGGCCGGTCTTGGTGAGGTCGAGCGCGGCGAGGGCGAGCGTCTGGTTGTAGAAGCTGCCGCCGGCCTCGATGATCTCCTCACGGGTCGTCGCGAGGTGGGGCACGCCGCGCCACGGCGTGGTGGGGTCCTCGCGCGCGACGAGCGCCCCGTCGATCGTCCCCTCCTCGAGCGCCGCGAGGAGGATCGCCGTCACGACCCCTCCGTCCTGCGCCCCCGGTGCGCGGTACTTGCTCTCGGCGCGCACCCGCGCCGCGTAGCCCTCGCGCACGACACCGAGATCCGGAGCCGCGGGGCCGCCGGTGATGACGTCGGGCAGGCCGTCGGCGGACGACAGCGCCGGGGCGAGGCGGGCCTCGGGCCAGGTCGCCTCGTAGCGGAGGCCGCCGCGGGGGCAGAAGTCCCAGCACAGCGAGCAGCCGGTGCACATCTTCACGAGGTAGGGCAGGTCGTCGGCGTTCACGCCGAGTGAGTCGGTCGGGCAGGCGGCGATGCAGGTCCCGCAGCGGATGCAGCGGTCGGCGTCGATCACCGCCGCCGCGAGCTCGAAGAACCAGACCTTGCCGGGTACCTCGCCCATGCCGTTCATCGACTCGCGGAGGCGGAAGGGTGGCAACGCCTCGTCGGCGGGCGCGTCGGCGGCGACGGGCGGATCGAGGAGGTCCGTCACGGCCGCGCCGCCCGCAGGGCGCCCGCGGCGCCCGCGCGCCGGGACCATTCGTGGAAGCGCTCGTGCTCGCCGCGCTCCGCGGTGAACTGCTCGACGAGGGCCCCGACCGCGGCGGGGACCTCACCCACCGGCAGGGCGCCCACCAGCCAGGTGCCGAAGGCGGCCGAGCTCCCGAGGCTCCCGCCGATCGAGAGGTCGACCGCCTCGACGATGTCGTCGCCGACGTGCGCGGTGTCGCCGCGAAAGCCGATGTCCGCGATCTGCGGCTGCGCGCAGGAGGCCGAGCAGCCGGAGAAGTGCATCCGCACGACGGACTGCTCGGCGCGCTCGCGCGCCCCCGCCGGGCCGCCGAGGGCGTCCGCGAAGCGCCGGTCGAGCTCCTCGGCCCACTCGACCGCACGCTCCTTGGTCTCGACGATCGCGAAGCGGCAGAACTCGCTCCCGGTGCAGGCGACCACACCCCTGCTGAAGGGGCCCGGGAAGGGCGAGTAGCGGGCGAGCAGCGGCTCGTCGAGCAGTTCCTCGAGCGCAGCGTCGCCCACGCCGGTGAGCACGAAGTTCTGGTCCGTCGCGAGGCGCAGCTCGCCGTCCCCGTAGCGCTCGGCGAGCGCCGCCGCCTCGCTCAGCTCCTCGCCGCTCATCCGGCCGACCGGGACCGAGCACCCGACGTAGGAGGTCGCCTCCCGGTGCTCGCGGTGGACGCCGACGTGGTCGCCGCGGTAGCCGCGGGTGAGCGACTCCCCGGCCGGCCTGAGCGGGAACGCCGCACGGAGGGCGAGCTCCTCGCGGAAGCCCTCGGGGCCGAGCTCCTGCGCGAGGTAGCGCATGCGCGAGAAGCCCCGGTTCTCCCGGTTGCCGAGCTCGCCGAAGAGCTGCGCGATGGCGCGCGTGCACTCCAGGGCCTCGTCGAGGCCGATGAAGACGTCGATGTCCGAAGCCATCCGGGGGCCGTCGGAGAGGCCGCCGCCGACCAGCAGGTTGAAGCCGAGGGTCCCGTCGGAAAGGCGCGCCGGCCAGAGGCCGATGTCGTTGATCTCCGCCTGTGCGCAGTCGTCGAGGCAGCCGGTGACGCTCATCTTGAACTTGCGGGGGAGGTTCGCGTACTCGCGGTTGTTGGTGAAGTACGAGGAGATCTCCTCGACGATCGCCGAGGCGTCGAAGGCCTCCTCGGCGTCGACGCCGGCCACCGGGCAGCCGAGCACGTTGCGGGCCGAGTCGCCGCAGGCCTGGATGCTCGTGAGGCCGACCCCCTCGAAGCGGCGCCAGATCTCGGGGACGTCCTCGATGCGGATCCAGTGCAGCTGGATGTCCTGGCGGGTCGTGAGGTCGCAGTAGCGGTTGCCCCAGCGGGGATGCGCGGTGGGGCCGACGGCGAACTCGACCGCGACCTCGCCGATGACGCGCCCCTGCGCGGCGGTGAGACGGCCGCCCGGGACCTTCACCCGCAGCATGAACGCGTCACCGCCCTGGCGTTGCGGGTAGAGGCCGACCCACTTCAGGCGTTCGGCCTCGCCGGGGGTCGCCCCGATCACGTCGGCGCCCTCGAGGCTGTAGCGCTCGCGGACGGCGTCAGCGACGTCGAGGGGATGACGGGCGAGCTTCCACTGCTCGACCTGGTTGAGCTCGCCCACCTGGCGATAGGGACGGAGAAACTCCACGGGAAGGGTCCTCTGCTGCTTGGCGTCGTGGCGGCGGGGCACCCCTAGAGGTGCAGGCCGCACTCGGTCTTGTCGCTGTCGGGCCAGCGCCCGGCGCGGGGGTCCTCGCCGGGAGCCACGGGGCGGGTCGTCGGCGCGCAGCCGATCGAGATGTAGCCGACGTAGTTGAGCGGGTGGCGCAGCAGGCCGTGCTCCGCGACGTAGGCGTCGACGTCGTCGTCGCTCCAGGTGGCGAGCGGGTTCACCTTGGCGACGCCCTTCGCGGCGTCCCAGCTGACGACGGGGGCGTCGGCGCGCTCGGGCGTGTCGACCCTTTTCAGGCCGGTGATCCAGGCCGCCTTGCCGGCGATCGCCCGCTGCAAGGGGACGACCTTGCGGAGCTCACAGCACTGGGCGCTGCCACAGGGGGACTCCTCGGAGGAGAGGCCGCTCTCCTCGATGCGCAGGTTGAGCTGGTAGCGCCGGCCGAGCTCGCGCATGTAGGCGAGGGTCTCGGGGAAGTGGAAGCCCGTGTCGAGGAAGAGGACCTCGATGTCCGGCTTCACCTTCACGGCGAGGTCGATGAGGACTGCGTCCTGGAACGAGGAGGCGAGGAGGAGGTCGCCACCGAAGCGCTCCACGGTCCAGGCGATGATCTCCTCCGCCGACGCCTGCTCGAGGCGGCTCGCCGCCTCCTCGCACTGCGCGGCGGCGTCGGTTGCGGGGGTCTTCCCGAGACCCGAGGTGGTACCGACAGCAGCGCTCACGATGGCCTCCCGATGCGCTCGACTATACCTGACCTTAGTGGTCAGGAATTCCAGCGGAGCCGCGGCGGCGGCTTCCTAGACTCGTCCCGTGCCGCTCTCCTCACCCGGCCTCCCAGTCAGCCTCGTGCTCGAGGGGCACCCCTGCCTCGTCGTCGGTGGTGGTGCCATCGCCGCCCGCAAGGCGACGGCGCTGCTCGAGGCGGCGGCGTCGGTGACGATGGTCGCCCCCCGGTTCTCTCCCGCAGCGACGGCGCTCCCGCTGCGCCGGGCGGCACGCCCTTACCGCTCCGGCGAGGCCGCGGAGTTCCACCTCGTGATCGCCGCGACGGGGGTCGCGGAGGTCGACGCCGCCGTCGCCGCCGACGCCGAGGGCGCTGGCGTGCTCGTCAACGTGGCCGACGACCCCGAGCACTGCAGCTTCATCCTCCCCGCGGTGCACCGCGAGGGGCACCTCTCGGTCGCCGTCTCGACCGACGGTTACTCCCCGGCGCTCGCCAGCTGGCTCCGCGACCATCTCGCCGCCGACCTCGGCGGGGAGATGGGGCCCCTCACCGAGCGCGTCGCCGCGCTGCGGCAGGCGCTCTTGGCGGCGGGTGCCGCGAGCGAGGGGCGGGACTGGCGCGCGCTCATCGACTCCCTCGCCACCGCTGCCGCACCCGATGCGGTCGCCGCCGAGTGGCTGGAGCGCCAGCTCACGGCCACCGTGCGCGGCTGACGGCGGGGAGCCGCGAGGTAGCTTGACCTGATGTCCGCCGAGGGGATCGACCGCACGCGGCTCCCCTCTCACGTCGCCTTCGTGATGGACGGCAACGGCCGCTGGGCGCGTGCCCGCGGCCTGCAGCGCACCGACGGCCATTCGGCGGGCGAGGAGGCGATGCTCGACACGGTCGAGGGCGGCCTCGAGGTCGGGGTCGGCTGGCTCACGATGTACGCCTTCTCCACCGAGAACTGGCGGCGACCGGCCGACGAGGTCCGCTTCCTCATGAACTTCAACGAGGGCCTCCTCACCCGCCACCGCGACGAGCTCCACGAGAAGGGCGTGCGCATCCGCTTCTCCGGGCGGCGCGACTGGCGGGTGCCGAAGCGGGTGGTGCGTCACATGGACGACGCCGTCGCGCTCACCGCCCGCAACCGCACCCTCACCCTCACGATCTGCTTCAACTATGGGGGGCGGGCCGAGATCGTCGACGCCGTCCGCCGCATCGTGGCCGAGGGCCTCGACCCCCGCCACCTCGACGAGCGCAGCATCTCGTCGCGCCTCTACCACCCCGACATGCCCGACCCCGACCTCGTGATCCGCACCTCGGGCGAGTCTCGCATCTCCAACTTCTTGCTCTGGGAGCTCGCCTACTCCGAGCTGCTCTTCACCGACGTGCTCTGGCCGGACTTCCGCCGCGAGCACCTCTTCGATGCGCTGCGCGAGTTCCAGCAGCGCGACCGCCGTTACGGCGGCGTGCAGACGTGAGCGAGCGGACGCCGCGCGAGCGGCGGATCGCGACGCGCGAGATCGCGATGGTCTGGTTGGGCGACCACGTCGGTCGGCTGGTCGCGCTGACCCTCGGCTTCACCGGCCTGCTGGCGATCGCCTTCCTCGCCGCGATCGGCTTCCGGCCGGCCCTCGGGGCCCTCGTCGTCGTGGTGGTGGGCGTGGCCCTCATCACCCTCGGCGGGAGGATGCGCGGCGGCGGGCACTAGATGGGGCTCTACCGCGACGAGGGGATCGCACTGCGGACCTACCGCCTCGGCGAGGCCGACCGCATCGTGAGCTTCCTCACCCCCGGGCACGGCAAGGTGCGCGCCGTCGCCAAGGGCGTCCGCAAGACCAAGAGCCGGCTGGGGGCGCGCGTCGAGCCCCTCTCACACCTCTCGCTGCTCCTCTGGCAGGGGCGCGAGCTCGACGTCGTGAGCCAGGCGGAGGTCCTCGACTCCTTCCGCGCCGTGCGCGAGGACCTCTCGCGGTTGTCACGGGGGCTCACGATGCTCGAGATCGCCGACCAGGTCGCGCAGGAGCGCCAGCCCGCGCCGGAGCTCTTCGCCCTGTTGAAGGGGGCGCTCAGCGCCCTCGAGCAGAGCGCCTCACCGGTCGTCCTCGGCGCCTTCTCCTTCAAGCTCCTCGGCATCGAGGGCGTCGGCCCGGTCGTCGACCGCTGCGCCCGTTGCGGTGCGGGGGAGCCGCTCGTGGCCTTCGACGCGACGATCGGCGGCCTGCTCTGCGTGGGCTGCCGCCGCGGCGAGGCGGTCGGTCCGGAGGTCGTCGCGCTCCTCCGCCAGGTGCTCTCGGGCGGCCTCGCGCGCGCCATCGCCGAGACCGAGCCCGTCACCGCGCGGCTGTTCGAACAGCTCGGCACGGCGGCGATGGAGGCGCACCTCGACCGCCGCCTGCGAACGGCGCGCCAACTCGAGGATCTCGCCTTCAGGCACCCCATCTCGCCCCGATAGCCTGCGGGCATGCCCGAGCAATCCCCCGACCGATTCGACGCGATCGTCAACCTCGCCAAGCGGCGGGGCTTCGTCTTCCCCTCCGCCGAGATCTACGGTGGCATCCGCTCGACCTACGACTACGGGCCGCTCGGCACGCTGATGCTCCGCAACGTGAAGAGCGCCTGGTGGCGATCGATGATCCAAGAGCGCGACGACGTCGTGCCGATCGACGCCGCGATCCTCACCAACCCGCGGGTCTGGGAGGCCTCCGGTCACCTCGCCACCTTCACCGACCCGCTCGTCGACTGCCGGAGCTGCAACGAGCGGCTGCGCGCCGACCAGATCGAGGGCGTCTGCTTGAACTGCGGCTCGACCGACCTCACCGAGGCGCGACCGTTCAACTTGATGTTCAAGACCTTCGTCGGCCCCGTCGAGAGCGAGGCCTCCGTCGCCTACCTCCGCCCGGAGACCGCGCAGGGGATGTTCGTCAACTTCGCCAACGTGATGACCTCGATGCGCCTGAAGCCCCCCTTCGGCATCGCGCAGCAGGGGCGCTCGTTCCGGAACGAGATCACGCCGGGGAACTTCGTCTTCCGCACCCGCGAGTTCGAGCAGATGGAGCTCGAGTACTTCGTCCCACCCGAAGAGAGCCCGAAGTGGTTCGAGTACTGGTGCGCGGAGCGCTTCTCCTGGTACGAGTCGCTCGGCATCCCGAGCTCGATGCTGCGCCTCCGCCAGCACGACCCCGAGGAGCTCTCCCACTACTCGGCCGGCACCGCCGACATCGAGTTCACCTTCCCGTGGGGCTGGGGCGAACTGGAGGGCGTGGCCAACCGCACCGACTACGACCTGAAGGCGCACGCCGAGGCCTCCGGCACCCGCCTCGAGTACTTCGACCAGGCGACCGGCGAGCGCTACGTCCCGCACGTCATCGAGCCGGCGGCGGGCGCGACGCGGGCGATGATGGCCTTCCTCCTCGCCGCCTACGACGAGGACGAGGTCGGTGGGGAGAAGCGCGTCGTGCTCCGCCTCCACCCCCGCCTCGCCCCGTACCAGGTGGCGGTGCTCCCCCTCTCCAAAAAGGAGCCCCTCGACGGCCTCGCCCGCGAGGTCGCCCGCAGCTGCCGGGGGCGCTTCTTCTGCGACTACGACGACACCCAGTCCATCGGCCGCCGCTACCGCCGCCAGGACGAGATCGGGACGCCGCTCTGCGTCACCGTGGACTTCGAGAGCCTGGACGACAAGGCGGTGACGATCCGCGACCGGGACACGACCGAGCAGGTGCGGGTGCCTGTCGACGGCCTCGTCGAGGAGCTCTCCCGGCGCATCGGCGTGTAGGCGCGACCGGGACGCGCTGCGGTTACCGTCGCGGCGGTGGCGATCCCCCCCGAGGACATCGCGAAGGTCCGGGCGGCGATCGACATCGTGGCGCTGATCGGGGAGCGCACCTCGCTGCGCAAGGTCGGCACCCGCTTCGTCGGCCTCTGCCCCTTCCACAGCGAGAAGAGCGGCTCGTTCTCGGTGAACGCCGAGGCCGGCGTCTACCACTGCTTCGGCTGCCAGGCCTCGGGGGACGCGATCAGCTTCGTGCGCGCCGTCGAGGGCTGCGACTTCGTCGAGGCGGTCGAGCGCCTCGCGGCGCGCGTCGGGATGACCGTGCGCAACGACGCCGACCCTTCCCCCGACGGCCCCCGCACCCGGCGACCGGCGCTCTACGAGGCGCTCAGCGCGGCGGCGGACTTCTACCACGAGCAGCTCTTGAAGAGCCCCGACGCGGGGCGGGGCCGCCACTACCTGCGGAGCCGTGGCTACGACGGCGAGATCGTCCGCCGCTTCCGCCTCGGCTTCGCCCCCGCGAAGTGGGACGAGCTGACGAGGGCGCTGAAGCTCCCCGCGGCGCTCGCGCGCGAGAGCGGCCTCGCCTTCGAGAACAGCCGCGGCCGGACCCAGGACACCTTCCGGGAGCGCCTCATCTTCCCGATCTTCGACGCCGGCGACCGGGTGATCGCCCTCGGCGGCCGCTACCTCCCCGAGGAGTTGCGGACGATGCCGGGCGAGGCGGGGCCGAAGTACCGCAACTCCCCCGAGTCGCCGATCTACCAGAAGCGCGCCACCCTCTACGGCCTCAACTGGTCCAAGAGCGACATCACCCTGCAGCACGAGGCGATCGTCTGCGAGGGCTACACCGACGTGATCGGCTTCTTCCAGGCCGGCCTGCCGAGGGCGGTGGCGACGTGCGGGACCGCCCTCACCGAGGACCACTTCCGCCTCCTCTCCCGCTTCGCGAAGCGCGTCGTGCTGTGCTTTGACTCCGACGCCGCCGGCCAGCACGCCGCGGCGCGCCTGTTCGAGTGGGAGGGGCGCCACGAGCTCGAGCTCGCTGTCGCCGCCTTCCCGGCCGGAAGCGACCCCGCGGACCTCGCCCGCAGCGCGCCCGAGGTGCTGCGCGAGGCGGTCGCGAACGCCAAGCCCTTCCTCGCCTTCCTCCTCGACCAGGTGCTGAGCGGCGACCTCTCGACCCCCGAGGCACGGGCGCGCCGCGCCGAGGAGGCGATCGCCGTGATCGCCGCGCACCCGAGCCCGCTCGTGCGCGACGAGTACCTGCTCGGGCTCTCGGACCGCACCCACCACGGCCTCGACCAGCTGCGCCAGCTGCTCGCGCACGCCGTCGCCCACCCTGTCGAGGCGCGCGCCGCCGCGCCGCGCCCCGCCGCCGAGGCGCCGCCGGCCGCACCTGAGGAGGAGGGGCCGCCGCCGCGCGACGAGCCCGGCTTCGAAGGAGAGGGGGGGCCGCGGCGGCGCCCCGACGGCGCCGAGGCGCGCGCCGGTCGGGATGCCCTCGTGCTCGCGATCAACCGCCCCGAAGAGGTCGCCGGGCGCTTCTCTGAGGTGCTCTTCACCGACCCCGTGCAGCGGCGGGCCTTTCACGCCCTCGCCGGCGCGACGGAGTTCCACGAGGCGACCGACCACGCCGACCCCGAGGTCGCCGATCTCCTCCGCCGCCTGGCGGTGAGCGAGGGCGCGGCGGAGATCGGCATCGAGGGCACCTTCGTCGAGCTCGTCCGCCTCGCCTCCACGCGCGCCCTCGCGAGCGTCGAGCGGGCGGCGCGCCTCGCGGCCCTGAAGGGAGACGCCGCTGCGCTGACGGCGGCCACCGTCGAGGTGCGCGAGGCGAAGTCGTGCCTCGAGTCCCTGCGCGACCCGCTCTTCCAAGAGGGCGTCCGTTCGCCCGCGTTGGACGCAGCGGAGCGGTTGCTAGCGTGGCTTGAGAACCGGGAGCACGAATCTTGACGACCTCGAGTGCCGACCGTCACGAGCCGCCCGACCCCCCCCCGGCCACTCCCGAACCGACTCCCACCTCGCTGCGCTCTCCGCGCGGCCGTCGCGGCCGCGACGAGTCGCCGAGCGACCCCGACGACGAGGCGCTGCGCTCGCTGCGCTCGGGGAACTTCGGTGGCTCGGGGGGCTCGCCGGCGGCGGACACCGTGCGCGCCTACCTCCGTGAGATCGGGCGCGTCTCGCTGCTCTCCCAAGATCTCGAGGTCCTCTGCGCGAAGCGCATCGAGAAGGGCCAGGCGGCGGCGGCCCGCCTCGAGGAGGGGGTCGAGCTCGCCGACGAGGAGCGCTGCCTCCTCGAGCAGCAGCTGCGGGAGGGCCAGGAGGCCAAGGACCTGCTGATCGAGGCCAATCTGCGCCTCGTCGTCTCGATCGCCAAGCGCTACCGCAACCGCGGGATGGCCTTCCTCGACCTCATCCAGGAGGGGAACCTCGGGCTGATGCGCGCCGTCGAGAAGTTCGACTACCGCCGCGGCTTCAAGTTCTCCACCTACGCGACCTGGTGGATCCGCCAGGCGGTGACGCGGTCCGTCGCCGACCAGGCGCGCACCATCCGCATCCCCGTGCACATGGTGGAGACGATCAACAAGGTGGTGCGCGTCCAGCGCCAGCTCTCCCAGCAGCTGGCGCGCGAGCCGACGGTCGAGGAGATCGCACTGCGCGTCCAGCTCCCCGTCGAGCGGGTGCGCGAGATCCAGCGCATCAGCCAGGACACGATGTCCCTCGAGCAGCCGATCGGCGACGAGAACGACTTCAGCCTCTCGGACCTGATCGAGGACCAGGGCGCCGAGATCCCTGTCGACGCCGCGACGCGGGTGCTCCTCAACGAGGCCGTGCAGCGGGCGCTGCGCGAGCTCTCGCCGCGCGAGCAGGAGATCGTGCGCCTGCGCTTCGGCCTCGACGACGGACGGATCCGCACCCTCGAGGAGGTCGGCCAGATGTTCGGGGTGACCCGCGAGCGGGTCCGCCAGATCGAGATGAAGACGCTCGCAAAGCTCCGCCAGCCCTCGGTCTCGCGGCCTCTGCGCGACTACTTCGAGGCCGACTGAGCCGCGGCCGCACGCGAGCCGGCAGCGTCCGCCGGCGCCGAAGCACCTGGTGGGGGGCTGTGGCCGCTCTCAGGGTCATGAGGCGAGGCGGGGCGGAACGGAAGGTGGGGCTGTGACGGCTGGTGGGGCTGTGACGAGGTGCGCCTGTGACGCGGTGAGGCGAGGTGGGGCTGTGGGGCCGGCTGGGATCGAACCAGCGACCCAGGGATTATGAGTCCCCTGCTCTGACCACTGAGCTACGGCCCCGTGCGGGAGCGGCGACGTGCAGCTCCGGGGGAGAGACTCGAACTCTCAACCCTGCGGTTAACAGCCGCATGCTCTGCCAATTGAGCTACCCCGGAATAGAACGCCTCGACGATACCCCTTCCATCGGACCGCCTAGAGGGTCTATCCCACGGAGGGCTTGCCGATAACTGCTCACCGTCACTGAATTGGTGAGGCGACGGCCAGAGGCCTGATCAGCGAGCCAAAGCACGATGCCCGCAGCCTTCGCATGCGTCACACCTCGGGCAACGAGCTCGTCGCGAGCCGCGGGGATGCCGGCCCGCCCGACGAGTTCCATCCAGGGACGCTCAATCTCGGTGATCGCATCACTCCTCATGCCCAGCAACGCTACTCCCGCCCTCTGACGCTTTGGCGCCCACCGCGGCCCTCGCCGCCGCGATCCCCTCGAGGTTGACCGCGACGAGCACCG
>DATLTN010000008.1 GCA_035533595.1 Acidimicrobiales bacterium | reverse complement strand
CCTGGACGCGTCGGTCCTTGCGAACGCACTCGCCGACGATGGCGAGGACGGCCGCCGAGCGCGCGAGGAACTCCTAACCCAGGAGCAGCTCGCGGCTCCGGACCTCATCGACGTAGAAACGGTCTCGGTGCTCCGGAAGCGACCCCGGGGCGAGAGTCCCGGAAGACGCCGAGTTGGTCGCCTGGAAGGTCGCCCGAGCCGCCGCCGCGCTGGCCCGTCAGAGTCTGATCGACGAGTTCTGCCTGGTCGTCGAGCCGGTGGCGATAGGCCGGGGCATGGCCCTCACCTCCGGCATCCCAGACGCTGTGCGTCTGGAGCTCATCGAGGTTCGGAGCTTCGGATGCGGGGTGGTTAGGGTCCGAGACCGGATTGATTGCACTGTGCCGACACTGTGACCGGCGCGAATGCCCGGGCGATCGCGCAATCCAACACGGCGCGGACCCTTATCCAGACTTACCGGCCGCTGATCGACGACGCGCCTGAGGGACGGCCGCAATCCCGTGTCTGCAGCCAAGCCGCTGACCCGACTGACTTGAGCAAATTGGGGCACGGCACTTGATGTCCTTGAGCTTCGCGATGACCGCCCTCGGAGGTCATAAGGAAGCGCCACTTTCCGCCAGCTTGTGGAACGGTGCGCGGGCCCGGAACGAACCGTCAGCAGAACTCGGCGCGGATCGTCGTGATGCCCTCGTGAGCGCCGGAGTGGAGGAAGTAGCCCGGGCCGGCCGAAGCGTTCGGGTTGCCGCTCGCCCCGAATGGCCCGCTGTCGTGATTCGTCGCAGCGACGATCGTGCCGCTGCAGCTCGCGTTGGCCGAGGGAGCTGCATTTGCAGTCGTCGGCAAGACGACCACCGCCGCGGGCAGCAGCAGCGTTGCCGTGAGCTCACAGATGAGCAGCCTTGTTCGTCGTGACATTCGCAGGTCTCCTTCATATTCAGGGTTTGGCGCTCGGCACTAATCCGAGCAAGCGCAATCTTCGCACTCAGGTTGCACGCACCGAACAAGACGCTGACCCGCAACCTCATCCCCTGCGAGGCCGTCGCATGAACGGTTCCGGCCGTTGGAGCGTTGGGTGGACGGCGGTGTCAGCGAGACGATCGACGCGCTCGACGACCCCTCGCGTTCGGCAAGACGCGGACCGTCGCGGACCGTCTAGCTCAGTGATCATGCTCGGGGTGAGCACCTCGGAACCGGTCACGACGAGAGGGTTGGCCGACGACGAGTAGCCGGCGTCAGCGACGAAGGTCCCGACTGGGCGATCGTGGCCTGCAACGGTGAGGTTCTTGGTAATCGCCTGCACGACGGGGCCATCCCCGAGCCGGCTGGGGCAACGATGCTTCAGGACAAGTCGAGGATCATTGCGATCTCCTCGCGGAGCTCCGGAGCTTGAGTGCCCCTGCTCAGCGGACTCCCGCGCTGCGAAATTGCACGCTGATTCGCCCTCCGACAGGCCGAGTGGTCTTCGGCACGCAGTGATCGAAGGTCCGCTGGCAGGAGCCGCCCATCACCAACAGGTCGCCGCTATCGAGAACAAGGCGCAGTGACCGACCGCCGCCGCGCGGCCTCACAAGGAACGGCCGCGTTGCGCCGAACGAGGTGATCGCTACGAGAACGTCCGCGGAGTTACCGCGCCCGAAACGGTCGCCGTGCCAGGCGACACTGTCATGCCCGTCGCGGTAGAGGCAAAGGCCTGCTGTCGAGACGTCGTCGCCCGGCGTACCGCGATAGTGCCCGCGCAGCGCCTCGCGCATCTCGAGCAACACGCCATCCGGCAACGGCTCGCCGGCGTCATAGAACGCGAGCAGACGCGGGACGTCGACCACCCGGTCGTACATCGGCCGCCGCTCAGCGCGCCAAGGCACCGCGTCGGCCAGGCGTGAGAACACGACATCGCCACCTTCGATCCAGCCGCGTCGGACATCGAGCCAAGCGCCGTCGCCGAGCTCGAGCCGCTCAAGACCAGACTCAAGGGCGCCGATCTGCACCTCAGAACCGAGACCAAGTAGCGAACCCTGGATCGCGACCACGAGTCCGAGCCTAGCGCTCGTGCGAACATCTGTTCGATCGAGAGGCAATAGCCGTCTTGGTGGAAGGCACGGCTTAAGGCCTCGAGACGATGGGAGCGAAACGGCCAGACGCGAGGCGTCGATGTACGAGCGCTCTGTGGCCGTTCTCGACGTGCAACGCAATCCGACCGATCGCGTACAGACGGGTGGCCGTGATCAAGCCGCTGCACCTGAAAGGACGTCATAACTCCAACACGGCGGGCGTCGCCCCGGTCCCGAGAATTGCGTCGACAGAGTGTGTGCGGACGCCCACGTGGAAGATGAGACGTGGCCGACGCCGCCAAATGAACCGGTGCCGGCGAGGTAGAGCCCGCTCGCGTCCGCGGCGAGCAGGGGTCGGACGAGCTTGGGAGCGGTCGTCTTCTACAGCGCGGCTCCCGATGAGTCCGAGATCCGCCACACCGCTGGCCCCGTCGGCGTGCTCCCTCGAAGAGCCGAACGACCCCGGGCCGCTGGCCACGATCGGATGCGTCGCGGTGTTCCGTTGAAACGACGCGAGGGGCGTCCCGACGGCGATCTCCTGCCTGCCGATCTGCTTGACGAGCCGCACACCCCTCGTGGACTGTTTGTCGTGACGAGGCTCAACCGTCCCGAAACGCGCCCGACCATCTGGAAGGCTGATCACCGTGCCTCCCGTCGGCCTTCGGCCGACGGTCCACGACACCCCGTAGCCGATCGCCCCGGCGACGACGGCGCAGGTCACGATCAATTTCGCTCGGCGAATCAGCACCGTGCCCATCTCGTCGCCGCCCCGCTGGACCCGCATAACCCGTCCGAAAACCCGACCTGCGAGCGCCCGACGAGTGCCCTAGAGCGGCGACGGCCGGTTGCCTCTGCTGAGTACGGTTGAAATTGGTGCTCGGTCGAAGATCTCGCGCGCGTCGGCGCTTTCGTCCCCGTCGGCGGACCCCGATGGCGCTGCTCGGCCCGACAGCGGTTGTGCTCGCCACGGTCGCGGCAGGGTGCGGGTCGCCCGCGGCGAAGCCGTACCTGTCCTCGAAGATCCTGACCGTTGACGACGAGACCCAGACCGTCCACCTCGACCTCGTCGCAGCCGAGACGGACGGTTCTAACGGCTTCAACTTCGACGGGTATGGCCACGGCGAGCTGCGCGTGTCGGTGCCAAAGGGCTGGACCGTCGACGTCACCTGCACCAACGCGTCGACTGCGTTCACCCACTCCTGCGCTGTCGTCGCCGGCGAGCTGGGTCGGATCGTTTCGCCGACCGGCGGCGCGGTTGCCTTTCATGGTGCGACGATTGCGGACGCGGTGAGCGGGTGCGGGTACGGCACGACGGAGACCTTCAGCTTCGTGGCGTCTGCCGTTGGCATCTACCGCATCGCGTGCCTCGTCGTGGGCCATGAGGCCGATGGGATGTGGGACTGGTTCGTCGTGACAGGTGGCGGGAGCCCGTCGGTGAGGACGAGCACGCACGCCCTCTCGCCCCGAGGCTGATCGGGGCCGTAGCCGCTGGATGGCGCGGACGGCGTCCCTGAATGCAGCTGGGTCACCGCGTGGGGGTCGCTGCCATCGGGTAGCGAACGGACCCTGTTCCGGCGGACGGGGTGGGCGCCGGCGGTGGGAGTCGTCCGCCCGCTACGGCCTCTTGCCAAAGGCGGCGATCATGATCGGTCCGAAGGCCGACCATCTCGGGTCGTCGAGGAGCTCGAGCATCGAGTCCATCTCCGCGTCGGTCACCTTGTCCGGCCCGACGAGCCGTGGGCGGACGTGCATGAGGGACAGTTTCAACCACCGAGCGCCCGGCGAGCCACCCTCCATGAGGTTGACCCGTCCGTCGTGCTGCACCTCGACGAGACCGGCCTCCCGCATCAGCTCCGGCAGGCGCCGGCCGAAGTAGTGGTCGATGCCGTTCTTCGCGAACTCCGCGAGGCGCACCGACTGGACGTGTTCGTGAAGGCTCGCGCCGAACTCGCTGACTGGCACCGCGCCGGCGTAGTCGACGTCCTCGACGACGAGCCAGCCACCCGGGCGGAGCGCACCGACGAGTTTCCGGAGCACCTCCTCGCGGGCCGGCAGGTGCTCGAGCAGAAGGCGCGCGTGGATGAGATCGAAGGGCTCGGGCTCGAGGTCGTCATCGACGATGTTGTGGATCCGCACCTCCATCCGGTCGGGCGGGGCTCCGCCTGCAAGGGGCGTCACGTCGATGTCGGTCGCGATCACCCGGCCGTCGCCTTCCGCCGCCTCGCTCAACCAGCGGGCGATCGATCCCCCGCCCGCACCCACCTCCAGCGAGGTGCCCTGCCGGTCGAAGGGGATCGAGCTGAGCACCCGCTTGCTGCCGTCGTCGAAGTACTCCTCGGCGGCGCGGATGCGGTCGTTCTGGGCACTTCCGAAGACATAGCTACTGGGGTCCGAAGACATCGTTTCCTCGCGTGGTCGGGTCCGTTGGCGTCGATGTTCGCCGCCGCCGGGTGCCGCCGCTGGCGGGTTTCGGTCGCGGCGTTCGTCGGGCCGCCCCTTTGCTGTGGCAATCTCGCAGCGGCGCGCCGCGCCCCCCGGCGCCGGTGATCGGGGCCAGGTCAGGAGCAGCGGTGGGCGACGACAGATCATCCGACGACGGGCAGGCGAGCGTGCTCCTCGTCCACGGCGGTAGCCATGACGGCTGGTGCTGGCACCTCGTGCAGGCCGAGCTCGCCTCGCTGGGTGTGGCTTCGGTTGCGCCCGACCTGCCCTTCACCACCGTCGCGGACGACGTCGCGACGGTCCGGGGCGCGATCGACGAGGCACCGGGGGAGGTCGTCCTCGTCGGTCACTCGCGCGGCGGGCGGGTGATCACGATGGCCGCCGCGGGGTCCGACAAGGTCCGCCGACTCGTCTACGTCGCCGCCCAGATGCTCCCCGAGGGGGCGACGCGAGCGCCGCACCACCGCCCGACACCGGCCGCGCTCTCCCTCGCGGAGATCGACGGCCTTCCGCCCCTCGAGGCCGCGCGCGACGCCTACTACCACGACTGCCCCGAAGACCTCGTGCGCGAGGCGGTCGCTCGCCTGCGGGTCGTCCCGGCGGGTGCGAAGGGAGCGGCGTCGAGCGCGCCCGCGGCGTGGCGGACGATCCCCTCGGCATACGTCGTCTGCACGGACGACCACATGATCCACCCCGACGACCAGCGGGACATGGCCCGCCAGGCGGGCGACGTGTTCGAGCTTCCCTCGTCGCACTCGCCGTTCTTCTCGCACCCCGCGGAGCTCGCCGAGATCATCGCCGCGTACGCACGTCGCTGACGTGGGGCGTAGCGGAGCGGGGCAGCGCGGCGGGTACCGTGACGCCATGCACAGGGTCGCGATCCCCGAGGAGGTGCTACAGCGTGTCGCCACCCGTGGACCGCGCCCGCAGATCCTCGACGATCTCGAACCGACGCGCACCGCCCACCTGGTCGTCGACCTGCAGCACGGCTACATGGAAGAGGGTGCGCCGCGCGAGTGCGCGATGGCGCGGGAGATCGTTCCCCAGGTGAACGCGATCAGCGCCGCGGTGCGCGACGCGGGTGGCGTCAACGTCTTCTTGCGCATGAACCTCGACACGGCGATGACCGCCAGCTGGCGGACCTACCTCGAGCGTCTCGGCGATGCCGCGGCGCGGGAGCGGACGATCGCGGCGTTCACCCCCGGCTCGCCCTACTTCGAGCTGTGGGACGGCCTCGACGTCGCCGAGAGCGACCAGGTCGTCGACAAGACACGGTTCAGTCCGTTCGTCACCGGCGCCTCGGCGCTCCCGGAGCTGTTGCAGCAGCGGGCGGTCGACACCGTGATCGTGTCGGGCACCGTGACGAACGTCTGCTGTGAGTCGACCGCCCGCGACGCGATGCAGCTCGGCTACCGGGTGCTGTTCGCAGCGGACGCGACGGCGACGCACTCGGACGCGGTGCACAACGCCACTCTCGCCAACCTGCTGCTCAGCTTCGCCGACGTGCAGAGCGCGGAGGAGATCGTCACCGCGCTCCGTCGGCCCTCGCGGGTGATCGCCCCGGCCGTCGCCGGCTGAAGTCCGAAGGCGCCGCACCGCGAACCTCGCGCGGGGCCGCTGCGGGTTGCTCCCTATCCTTCGAGCTGTGGACTACGAGGTCGTCGTCGAGATCCCGAAGGGGCAGCGGAACAAGTACGAGGTCGACCACGACTCCGGCCGCATCCGCCTCGACCGCACGCTCTTCACGGCGATGACCTATCCCGCCGACTACGGCTTCATCGAGGGCACCCTCGGCGAGGACGGTGACCCCCTCGACGCGCTCATCCTCCTCGAGGAGCCGACCTTCCCCGGCTGCCTCGTGCGCTCACGGGCGATCGCGCTCTTCGAGATGACCGACGAGAACGGACCGGACGCGAAGGTCATCGGCGTTCCCGTGGGGGACCCCCGCTACGACCACCTGCAGGACCTGGGCGACCTCCCGAGCTTCCAGGTCGACGCCATCCAGCACTTCTTCCAGGAGTACAAGGTCCTCGAGTCCGGGAAGGGCGTCGGCGACTTCTCCTGGTCGGACCGGGCGGCCGCCGAGCGGGAGATCGAGGCGGCGACCGCCCGCCGGAGCGCCGCGCCGCAGGGTTGACGCGCTGCTCAGGGAGCGGCGCCGAAGTCGACCTCGTCGGTCCCGACCGTTCCTGCGGTGCGTCCCGGCGCGGTCTGGTAGCTCCAGTAGAGGTTGGTGTGCGCGATGACCTGCTCGGGGGGCGGGGCGCCCCACTCCGACTGGTCCTCGGTCGTGTGGGCGTCGCTCACGAGGGTCGTGTCGTAGCCGCGCGCCAGCGCCCCGTGCAGCGTCGAGCGGATGCAGGCGTCGGTCTGCGCGCCGGCGACGACAAGCCGGCCGGCGCCGAGGCCAGCGAGCACCGACTCGAGCGTGGTGTCCTCGAAGGAGTCGCCGTAGCTCTTCTCGACGAGGGGCTCGCTCTCGAGCGGCGACAGCTCGGGGACGATCCGCCAGTCGTCCGAGCCGCGCACGATCTGCTCGTCGGAGTGCTGGACCCAGACGACCGGGACCTCTCCGCGTCGCGCCTTTTCGACCAGGCGGCCGACGTTCGCGACCACCGTGTCGCGGGCGACGGCCGCGGCGACGACGCAGTTCTGGAGGTCGACGACGAGGAGCGCGGTGTTCGGGCGGTTCTCGAGTGTGGTCATGGCCTCCTCCTCACGCTCGCCTGCCACCAACGGTAGGCGCCGATCCGGCGGAGCGGCGAGCGCCGCCCTCCCGAGGGGGGCGGCGCTCGCCGGCCGCGCGCTAGGTGGCGCTGAAGTAAGGGACGAGGACGGCGCCGTCCTTCAGGGTGTCGATGTAGACCTGCTTCGCCGCCACCGGGTCCGCGTACTGGTCGTTCTGGCCCTGGTTGAGGAGCTCGGTGCGCAGGCTCGACTGCTGGAAGGCCCACTTCGCCGCGGCGCGCAGCGCGTCGACCCTGGTGGCGTCGACCCCCGTCTGGGTGAAGATCGGCAGCACTGCCGCCATCTGGTCGATGAGCGCCACCGCGGCGTAGGCCGCGCGCTCCGAGCGGTTCTTCGCCGGGTACTGCTTCAAGAGGTCGGCCGTGGTCGGCACGTTCGCGATGAGGCGCCCGTAGGCCATGCCCTTCGGCGCCTTGGAGGTGGCGGCGATCACCTTCGCCGCGCCACCCTGGATCAGCGGGCCGCCGACGCCGAGGGTCACCCAGGCCAGCTGACCGTCGCCGCGCTGGAAGCCCGCCACCTGCTGGCCGGCGTTGGCGTAGCCGGTGAGCCAGTTCACCGGGGCGTGCAGGACGCCCATGATCGAGCGGGTGATCGTCGGACCGGTTCCGGTCGCCTGGGTGAGCGCCCGGTAGGGCGTGGTCGCGTTCTTCACCTGGGCGAAGGAGGTGATCCCCGAGGCGGGGGTCGCGAGGAGCACGAGCGGGCTCGGGCCGTAGGAGGCGATGTAGGCGACTCGGGCGGGGTTGAAGTTGATCCCGAGCGTGTGCGTCAGCACGTTCGCGGCGTCACCGACGGCGTTGATCTCGCCGATCGTGAGGCCGTTCGGCGCTGCCGCCTCGGCGAAGTTCTGCCCGGGGATCGTCGCTCCCGAGGAGATGTCCTCCACGTTCACCGTCGCGTGGAGGTAGCTCGAGAAGTAGGGAGCAAGGTCACGGGCGATGGTGTCGAACTCGCCGCCCGGGGCGCCGTCGGAGATGAAGCTGATCGTCTGTCCACGGTAGAAGGCGAGGCCGCGCTGCAGCGGCGTCTTCGCGCTCGCCGGCACGCTGCTCGCGGCGAGCGGCGCCGTGGCGGCAATTCCGAGTGCGGTGAGCGCTGCGAGCGCGCCGAGGCGCGGGCGGCTGAAAGTGCGGGCCATCGATCCCCCTGGGGCTGGAATAGGTCCGGCGAGTGTACTGTTTTTTGTGGACGGGCCAAGGATCGAGGAGCGGGTCGTGAGAGAGCTGCAGTCGTCAACGGACGGTTTCTCCTGGCGCCATCCCCTCGTCGAGCCGCTCGCCGCCGACGACCGCTTCCGGCACTTCGCGCTGCAGGCGATGGACCGCGGCGAGGGCAAGGTGGCGCGCTCGCCGCTCGTCCGCGGCGAGCGTCTCGCGGTCTACGTGCAGGCGTGCCAAGAGGGTCAGGGGGAGAACTTCCTCCACCAGCACGGGGACGAGGCGGCCTGGCTGGTCCTTGAAGGCGAGGCGGTGTTCTCGGGCGAGGACGGGCAGGAGATCGCCGTCGTGCGCGGCGGTGAAGGCATCGCCCTTCGGCCGGGGACCCCCTACCGCTACGAGTGCCGTGGTCCGATGACGGTGATGGTCCGCACGGCCGCTCGCCTCGACGACGCCGAGGCCCCCGCCGCGACCCGCGCCGCGACGGCCTTAGCTCCGACGGCCTGAGCCCCGCCCGGAGCAGAGGCTGGTGGTCAGGGGGTTTCCGCGGCCATCCAGTCGCGGAGGATCCCGGCGAACTCGTTCGGCCGCTCGAAGGGGGCGGGGTGGCCGGCGTCGTCCAGGACGGCGAGCGTCGCGTTGCGGCCGATCAGCTCTACGAGCTCCTCGCCGAGGGCCACGAACGGCGGCGCGAGCGCGCCGGCGACGACGAGCACCGGCATCTCGAGTTCGGCGAGGCGCCCGTGCCGGTCGGCGGGGCCGAGGCCGAGGTGGCGGTGGAACTGCGCGAGGCCGCGCGGCGTGTTCTCGAGGTTGGCGGCCCGCTCGATCGCCTCGCCCTCGGCGTCGAGGAAGAAGTCGGGGCGGCGCAGCCGCGCCTCGATCGACTCGCGGAAGTACGCGGTGGCGGCGGGCTCGGCTGCTTCCAGGCGCTCGATGATCGCTCGCTGCTCCTCGAGGCGACGCTGGCGCGTCGCCGGGTCGCCGACGCCCGCCACCGAGCCGATGACGACGAGGCGCTCGACGGCATCGGGGCTGGCGAGGGCGAGCTCGATCGCCCCCCGCCCGCCGACGAAGTAGCCGACGTAGGTCGCGCGCCCGACGGTCTCGCCGAGGAGCGCCCCGAGCTCGGGCACGTCGCGAACGGCGACCTCCGCGGAGCGGCCGTGGAAGGGGAGGTCGACGGCGAGCACCTCACAGGTCGTGGCGAGCTCCTCGCTCACCCGCCGCCAGGAGCGGGCGCTCTGGTTCGCGCCGTGCAGCAGCGCGACGCGCTCGCCGCTTCCGTGTCGCTCGTAGGCGAGTGCTGCCAAGGTCGTCCCCCCCCCGTCGTCGCCGACGAAGGTAGCAGCGCCGTGACGACCCCCGGCGGGGCCCGCGGCCTGGCGCTGGTGCGCCGTCAGGGCGTGCCCGCCGACCGGGCGGCGGCGAGCAGCGTGTCGGTGCGCGCGTCCGCCTCGCCCGCGAAGTGACGGTCGAGCACCCGCTGGAAACGCTCGCCGGCCGGCGCGGCGCGGAGGAAGAGGGTCATCGAAGAACGCAGCTTCAACGCGTCCACGGCACCGAAGATCGCCTCGATCGGCCGCTGCTCCGCCTCGACGATCGCGCCGCATTCGACTAGGCGCTTCCCGAGCAGCGGATGCTCCAGGTACGCCGCCGCCTCCTCGAGGGAGCCGATCGCGTAGTAGCGCGCCGTGTCGCTGTGGCCGAGGCCGACGAGCTGGGGGAAGACGAACCACATCCAGTGCGTCGACTTCCTTCCCCGGCGGAGCTCCGCCAGCGCGCGCGGGTAGCTGCCGTCGCGCTCCTGGGCTGCGGCGAAGCGCTCGAGGTCGAACGGCTCGTCGTGCCGGTCGCCGCGCGCGGGCCCCCTCACGCCGGCGCCGAGGAGGAGCGGCGCGGCCGGCGGATCCCGGCACACAGCAAGGCCTGCTCGCCGGTACGCGAGCGCCGGCCGGCCCGTGCCGCGAGCGCACCGGTGCTCGACGGCGCCCCGCTCGGGAGGGCGTCGATCCGGACCAGCACCCCCGCATCGTCGCGCTCGCGCACACGCCGCGCTCCGAGAGGATGGCGTTCCTTGGGCTGGCGGCCCGTCGGACGCCGTCCTCTACGACTTCGACGGCCGCGGCCTCTTCGCGGCGCTCGACGCCGAGCGCGGCCTCAGCTGGCGGGGCGTCGCCGACGAGATCTGGGAGCTGTCGGGCGAGCTGAACAGCCGCCGGCACGATCATCCCATCAGCCCGTCGACGCTCACGGGGATGGGCGAGCGGGGAACGACGAGCTGCCAGCACGCGCTTTCATGCTGCGGTGGCTCGGCCGCTCCCCCGAGAGCTTCCTCCTCCGGGGAACGGGTCGACGGCGGGGGGGGTTGCCGCCCGCCGGCCCCGACCGGCGCCTCCGGTGGAACCTCGCCCACCTCTACGAGGCGCTCGCCGGCCTGTGACGCGAGCGCGCTGACCTGGCCGCAGCTGGGGCTGCTCGGCTGCATGCCGAGACAGCTCACGGGCCTCCGCCGGGCGCGCATCGCCGCCTCGATGAACGTGGCGATGCGCATCGTGCAGGGGCTCGAGCGGCCGGCCGCCGACTTCGTCGACATGGCGGGGCGGTGACCGGCGCGTCAGCCGGCGAGGAAGCTGAACCGGACCTTGCGCAGCGGGTTGTCGCGGTTGCTGTCGACGAGGACGAGGCGCTGCCAGACGCCGAGGAGCGGTCGGCCGTCCTGCACGGGGATCGTCACCGAGGACCCGACCAGGCAGGGCAGCAGGTGATCGCGGCCGTGCCCCGGCGAGCCGTGCTGGTGTCGGTAGGGGCGGTCGGTCGGCAGCAGCCGGTCGATGGCGTCGGCGAGGTCGGCCTCGCTCCCCGAGCCCGTCTCCATCAGCGCGATCCCCGCGGTGGCGTGCGGCAGGAAGACGTTCACCAGGCCGTCGCCACGCCCGCTGCAGAAGCGGCCGAGCTCACAGGTCAGCTCCGTGACGAGCTCCGCGGCGCTCTCGACGGTGATCTCGATGGTCTCCATGCTTCTCTTCTAGGGTGAAATGCCTTCCCCAGACACCGACTTGGGCGCGCGCGTCGAGGCCGCGGTCCGGCAGGAACGGGTGAAGTTGTCGGTGGACTGAAGGGCTATGCAGCCTTCTCGATCAAGCTGACGTCGAAGCCGAGCGCCT
>DATLTN010000007.1 GCA_035533595.1 Acidimicrobiales bacterium | reverse complement strand
TCGAGGCGGCCGTGTCGCACCGAGAAGAGCGGCGGCTCACTGAAGACAGCGAGGAGCTCCATGAAGTGACGATGCCCGAGCTGGCGCTCGGCCGTCCCGCCGACCGACAACATGCCGCCCGTGTCGATGAGATAGCCCTCGGCAACCAGGTGGTCGAGCACTCGCGGCGACTCGGTCAGCGCATCGCCACCGAAAACGAAGGGCTCTCCGAACCAGTCGCGCCAGGTGTAACGGCCGATCTCCCCGTTCTGCAACGCGAGCGCAAGCAGCTGTTGCGCGACGAGGTGCAGAGGCAGCGCAGGTGGCTGCGAGGGTTCGATGTAGCCCTCGCCCCACCGCAACAGGACTGCGGCCGCGCGCAGGAGTGCATCGTCGTTGGTGGCGAGGACCGTCGTGTTGCGCGTCGTGTCGGCGCGTCGCCCGCTGCGCCCAAGGCGTTGCAGGAACTATGCGACGCTGGGCGGCGCGTCGATCTGGATGACGCGGTCGAGGTCGCCGACGTCGATGCCGAGCTCGAGCGTCGAGGTCGCGACGATCACGCAGTCGCGTGCCTCCGCGAATGCCTTCTCGGCTTGTCGGCGTTCGTCGACGCCGAGCGATCCGTGGGACACGAACGTCGTGGTGCCGTGCTTGCGGAGCGCGGCAGCGAGTTGCTCGGCACGTGCTCGGCTGAGATCGCCGAATTCGCTGCCGCAAGAGGATGGCTCGCATTTCACGACCCGAAGAGCCTGTCAATGGCGGTCGCGAGCGAGGCTGGGGAACTGCTTGCCGAGTTCCGCTGGCGGACAGTCGCAGGGTCCTACGCCGATGCGCTTGGCGAAGAAGGCCGAGCGGCAGTCCGGGGTGAAATCGCCGACGTCCTCATTTTCCTCGTCCGCCTCGCCGACGTGCTCGACATCGACCTTGCCGACGCGGTGCGCGAGAAGCAGGCGCTGAACTCGGTGCGCTTCCCGATCTGACCGAGCATTAGTCCCTCGGGCAAGAGCTCGACCTACGCCGAAGGGCGGAACTCGATGTTGACCTCGAGCCCAAGCGCAGTCGCGACGCGTTGAAGAGTCTGAGTTTGGCCCCGACCGCTCCATCTTCAAGTCGGATGACTGTCGCTTGACTCGTTCCCACGCGCCGGGCGAGCTCACGCTGGCTGAGTTCCGCCGCCTCGCGGGCGCCGCGAACTCGCTCGCCGACTTCAGCCGCAAACCTGGCTACGACGTACGCGCGGTCGTACTCTGCCCGCTCGAAATCGGTCATCGCGGCGAACCGCTCTGACTTCAGCCTGCTCCAGCTCGTCGACATCGGCCTCTCCCTCCATCGTCGGCCGTGGCGAGCCGACAAACGCGGCGCCTCATGTGACTTGGGTTACGCGTGTCGCAGGCATGACAAGCCGTTCGGCTGCGGTCACCGCACGTCGCGCTGCCACGGCCGGCATCGGCCGCGGGTCATACTCGGCCTGACTCTTCAAGGGGAGAAGTTGCCGCAAGAGTCGCGCCGCAGCAGCCCCATCTCCTCCGATCGAATCGAGATGCGCAGGAGCGTCTGTGTGCTCGCCTTGCGAGATCGCGCCGACGAGCGCCGCGGCGATTGCGTCGCCAGCCGCGATTCCAGCGTGGACCGCGTTGCCGGTGGCGGCGGTGCGGTTACCGAGCTCGAGCGAAGGAATTCTTCCCGCCTTGGCGAAGTACGCGCGTGCGTCGGCCCGAGACGCTGGTCTCGTCCTTCTCGTTGACCTTGGCATGTCAGACAGCCGCGAGATCGGCGAGTGGCGGGCCGATAAGGGCCACCCCGTCTCGGACGATCTCCGACCAAGGTCCCGACCGTCGGCGAAGCAGCGACGGGAGCTCCGATTCGCCGACGACGATCGTGCTGATGGCGTTGCCCCCGATCTGTCGAGCCGAGGACTCCCAGGCGCCAAGCGAGTCGACCCACCCGGCATCATCGGGAGCCACGCCTTTCGGGCAGACGGCCAGGACATCGAGGTCGCTCTCGGCGCGGGCCTCACCGCGCGCGAAGGACCCGAATACGACGAGAGAGGTAGGCGCAGGGGTTATCAGCTTTGCTCGCCCGCGAAGCCGTTGGATGACGCTGTGCCGGACGTCGCCCAGCGTCGCAATCAGTCGAGCGGCCTCGTTTGTCCGGTTGAGAGCGATGAGCGCAGAGGAACCCGCCTCGCGGCGCGAGACGATACCGAGACGAAGAAGGTCACCGACAAGCACAGACGTCTGCTGTGCGCTCGCTCCCGCGAGTCGAGCGACGGTTCGGATTGTCATCTCGCTCTCGCTTCTCGAGAGCACGCCGAGGACGCGCCCTTGTACACCCGGGATCACCGCCTCGATCGGCTGCAGGTAGTCCATGAGGACTAAGGGTACATCTAATAAATCAGACATGTGCCTGATTAACTAGATGTATTGGTGTGGGTGCCGACGGATGGCCGCATGGCACTTCTATTGCGGCCCGTCCATGCGCTTCCCGCACATGGGACAGAAGAAGAGAGCGCCCGCGTGGTCGCATTCTTTCAAGAAGATGTGATCGCGGACCGTGCGCAGGATGAACGAGAGATGAGCGATCAGGCCGGTCCCGAGGTCCGAGTCGACTCCCTCCGCGATGACCTCGCCAGCGGTGACAGGAACGTCCTCGGTGATGAACTCGCCAGATTCGTCGGTTCCGACGATCCGTTCAGCGAAGCTGCCAGTCGGCTGGAGGTCGAGCTCGATGCTCCAATCCCCATGGCGCTCGCGGAAGTAGAAGGTGTGCCCATCGATCGTGCCGCGCCACTGCTCAGGCGCGAAACGCGACACCAGTTCAGCACTCACGCCCTCCTGGCGAGCGATCCAGGCCTCGGCCGCCGCTTCCTCGTCTCTCAGACGCTTCCTCCACTCCTGCTGTTCCGGTGTCTGCAGATCGGCGAAGAGGTGCCCACGGACGGCTTCGCGTCGCGCTTGGTCCCACGTGCAGGGACACTCGAAGCCGTCATCATGCTGCGCTGAAAGGCCGGGGTGGCAACCACAGAAGCACGGTTTGCCGTCGCGCCCGCGCGGCGCGAACAACGTGGCGATCACGAGCGCTGCCATCGTCTCGTCCATCGCCAGGGCGTCGACGAGGTGGCGCGCGTACCGAGCACGCAAGCGCTCCAGCTCCCGCTCGCGCGGCGACGGCCCGTCTCCTTCACCGCCGAAGCGGATGAGGAAAAGATCGCCCACAGAGAGACACGGTAGACAGGGGTTGCCTCACCGCTCGGGGCCTCAAGGTCCTGGACAGGGATCCCGGGTGCCCGGCGGTTGATCTGAGCTGTCGTGTGAGGCAGACACTGCCACTAGTGCCTCGGGCTAGTCGTTCTGCCGGTTCAGGATGGAGTGAGCACTACAGGCCCGTGGGTTGCCCAGGGTGCGGGTGCGCCTCCACCGACTCCACCTGCTCGAGGCCGTCGAAGCCCATCGCCTTGATGATCCGTGCGGTCGACGAGACGAAGCGGACGCGGCCGTCGGGGCCAGCGAAGTGCTGGTGGTTGACGTAGGGCGGGATGACGACGAAGTCCTCGGCTGCCCACTCGAAGCGCTGCGGCTCCTCCGCCCAAGTCCACGTGTAGCTGACGTCCACCGTGAACTCCGGGTCCCAGTGGAGGTCATAGCCGCTGCCCTCGAGGATGTAGATGACCTCCTCGGAGAAATGGCGATGCTTCCCGGAGTGCTCCCCCGCCTCGATCACCTGCAGGTACATGTCGAGGGCGAACTCGCGCGTCCCCATCTGGTCGTTGACAAGGTGCTTCAAGAGCCCCTGCGGGCTCTGCTCCCACTGCTGGTCCTCGGCGAGGACGTAGCTCGACAGTCCCTGCATCGTCACCTCGTGCTGGGAAGCCTCGGCAAGCGCCCGCTGGTAGTGCGTCGCGCCCTTTTGTCCGAGCTCGAAGCGTTCCGACTCCTTCATCGCCAAGCTCCTTTCCGCCCGCACCGGCGGCGCGGGCGCCTCACTCGCCACCGCCGGTGACCGGGCCGCCCTGGGCGGCGATCTCGTCCGGCAGGTAGTGCTCAAAGCCCGGCACCGGCTCTTTCGGCGAGGCCTCGACGAAGCCCTGGAAGCCGAGGTTGGCGAAGAGATAGAGCGGCTTCGCCTTCATGACCAGCATCTTTGCGTGGCTCTCGCGATCCAGGTTGAAGTGCTGGTGCACGCAGCCGGGCTCGACGATCGCGATGTCGCCCGCCTTCCACGGGATCTCCACCCCGTCGTGCACGTCGAGGCCCTCACCCTCGAGGATGTAGAAGACGGCGGTGTTCATGTGGCCGTGCTTCTGGCTGCGCGCGCCCGGCGCCATCAGCTCGATGTGGCAGTGGAAGAGCTGCGAGGCGTCGGGAGAGGTCGGGTCGATGACGTTCTTGTTGTAGTGCTGCGGGCCGCCTCCGTACTTCGCGTCCCGTGAGTGGATGACGCGGGGCGCGGCGAAGATCGACTTGTAGATCTCGCTGTAGCGGCCGGCGAGCTCGCGCACGAAGACGCGTCGCGCCTCAGGGTTGGTCGGGCTCGACGCGTCTCGGGCGAGCTCGAGCAGCTCCGGCGCGGCGAGCGCCTCCTCATAGGCACTGGTCATGCGGGCTCCTTTCTGGTGTCGGAGTCCATGGACTCAGCTCGCGGCGAGGCTCGGGAAGACGAGCGACTTGATGATCACGGGGACGACCCCCGAGCCCGGCACGATCTCGCCGATGTCGATGAAGTCGAAGGCGTTCAGCTCGACGCAGTCGATCGACACCACCCGAAGCGGGCTTTCGAGCTCCTCGGAGAGGTGCTTGCCGATCAGGCGCCCGACGTCGTCGTCGCAGACGAGCACGAGGGCGCTCCCCTCCTCGCACTGGCGGCGGGTGGCCGCGGCAACCCCGCGCGCGAGCGCGTTCAGCCGAGCGAAGCTCGCCGTCCCGGTCCACCGCAACGCGAGGGCGATCGGCCCGCGCTCCTCCTCGAGCTCGAAGGTCTGAAGCGCGCTCGCGATCGCGCTGCTCACGGCGTCGGGGTCCACCTCGTCGCCGAGGGGGAGGTCAGGGCGTACCACCGGGACGTTGCGCAACGGCAGGACCGCGGGGTCCGAGAGGAAGATCGTGCTGCCGCTCACCTGCGCCGTGTACTGCGACGCGCCGACGACGGTGGCGCGGATCCCCGCCCCCCCGCCGAGGACCGGCAGCCCGAGGCCCTCGACGATCTCGCGGACCTTCGCGCCGAGCAGCGCGCCGAGGTCGTTGAAGCGGGTCGCCTCGCGGCCGTAGATGTACTCCGAGACGCCGCCGGAGAAGGTCACGCCGGCCACCTCCAGCTGCTGGTCGAGGGCCTCGCCGCGGAAGAGGAAGGCGTCGGTGGAAGAGGCCCGCTGGGGGATCGCGCGCCCGACCTGGGTGGCCATGCAGTCCGCGAGCCGCTCGCCGTCGACCGAAGCGAGCGTGTCGCCGACCTTCAGCACGATCCCGAGGCGCTCGCAGATCTCCCGCCCCGCCGGCTCGATTCGGAGCACGCTGCCGGCGTCGTCGGTGACCACGAGCCGGGCGCCGACGTCGAGCGCGAGCGTCGCCTCGAGGTGGCCGTCCGAGCAGAGGGCGAACTTGGTGGTCCCGCCGCCGATGTCGATGTTGAGGACGCGCTCCCGGCGCGAGCGCGAGAGGTCGACCGCGCCCGAACCGTACGCGGCCATCACCGCCTCGAGGTTGTCGCCGGCGCTCACCGCCACCATCCGCCCCGCCTCGCGCGCGAACAGCTCGGCGATACGCCAGGAGTTCTCGCGCAACAGCGCCACGCCGGTGAGGATCAGCGCCCCGGTATCGATGTCGTCGTGGTCGACGCCGGCCGCCTCGTAGGCGCCCTCGATGAAGGCGCCGAGCGCGGCGGCGTCGATCGCGCTCTGCCCCTCGTAAGGGGTGAGGAGGATGGGCGACTCGTAGAGCGCCTCGCGGGCGATCGTGACGTAGTGGTTCCCCACCTTCTCGAGTTCCAGGCGCGAGAAGATCACGTGCGAGGTCGCCGACCCGATGTCGACGCCGACGCTGTGCAGCTCGATGCGGTCCTCCGCGAGCATCTGCCGCTCGGTCGGGCGGCCCTGCGTCGCCTCGGGCCCGGCCGCCGGCGCGCCGCCGGCAGTCGGATGCTCGTGGTCGAGGCCGAATCCCTCGTGCATGCTCGTGTCCTCTCTCGCGGCGCGCTATGCGCCGGGTCGTGTCGGGGCGGCCGGCCAGGCGACCGGGGCAGCCGAGGAGGCGACGTTCTGCGCGTCCGAGCGATCCGGGTCCCACAGGCAGGCCTGGAAGCGGCGCGCCGTGATGCCGTCGGCGTCGCTCGAGGCGAGGAAGACGGCGGGCGGTCCCATGACCTCTGGGTCGATGAGGTTGCGTGCGGAGGTGCCCTCGCGCTCGGGGTGCGTCGCCGCGGCGCCACCGGGGATGAGGACGTTGGCGGTCACCCCGCTGCCCTCGAGGTCGTGCGCCATCACCGCGACGAGCGCCTCGCTCGCTGCCTTGGGCGGGCCGTAGGCGGCGCGTCCGCGGCCGAGCATGGTGACGTGGCTCGTCGTGACGTTGACGATGCGCCCCCAGTCACGGGCGCGCATGTGTGGGAGCGCGGCGCTCGCCATCAGCAGCGGGGCGACGGTGTGGACGCCGAGGAAGCGGCGGAACTCCTCTCCGGTCAGCTCCCAGAACAGCACCGGATTGGTCGCCGCGTCGGCGCGGATCGCCGCCGGGCTGATGCCGGCGTTGTTCACCACCACGTCGAGGCGTCCCGTCTCGCCGATCGCGGTGTCGACGACGCGCCGGACGTCGGCCTCCTCGGCGACGTCTGCGCGCACGCCGATGATCGCGGGCTCTTCGGCGAGCAGCGCCCGCAGGTGCTCGGGCGAGATGTCCGGGACCACGACTGCGGCGCCGGCCCTCGCGAGCGCGAGCGCCATGACCCGGCCGAGGCCGTGGCCGCCCCCGGTCACGACCGCCGTGCGGCCGGCCACGTCACGCCCCGGGCGCGGCGCGCCGGGCGCGGGGCTCGTCACAGTCGGACGACCGGCACGACGCTGATGTGCAGGACGCCGATCATCCCGAAGGCGGCCCCCCACATGACCGCCGCCGTCCCCGCCGCGAAGAGCAGCCGGCCGGTGAGGCGAGCGAAGACGCGGCGCGTCGCGAGGAGCCCGTACAGGGTGCAGAACGCGGGCACTCCGATGTCGAAGCCGAACAGGTAGCAGGCGGCGATCAGGAAGCCGAACCATCCGAGCGCGACGACCTCGCGGGTGTACTGGCCGTGCCGCCCCCAGCGCTTCTCCTCGATCGCGGGCAACCTCGCGGCGGCCCCCACGGAGGGGGCCGAGGGCACGATCGCCTCGTCGGCGGCGTCGACGAGGAGGCGGGCCGCGCCGGGCGCCGCAGCGCCGCCCGCCGCGGCGATGAGCGCCAGGCTGCGCTCGGACTCCCGGACGACGACCGGCTGTGCTGGCCCGCCGTCGGTCGAAGGGGCGCCCCCAGGCGGCGTACCGCCGCGCCGACGGCGCGCGAGCAGGTAGTGCGAGACGTCGAAGGGCAGGCGCACGAGCGCTGCCGCCGCGGCAGCGGCCGCCGCCGCGGCGGGCATCAGCACCGTCGAGAAGTCGTATTCCTCGACGCCGTAGACGATGAAGGCGATACAGAAGGCGACGATCCCCGCGCTCATCAGCAGGCTGAGCAGCGGGTAGGGCGCGACGACCGATGCAGCGGCGGCCTCCTCGCCCGCTTCGGCGGGCGCGGCGAGCGCCCGTCGGACGGCTGTGGCGTCGCGCCGGAGCTGGAGCGTCTTCAGCACCACCACCGCGAGCGCAACCACGAAGAGGACGTCGGCGAGGGGCCGCGCGCTCACGAAGCTCATCCCCGGGAAGAGGGTGTGGGTGAGGTAGATGTTGTCTTCGAGGGTCGGCCCGAGGACGAGGCCGACGGCGAAGGCGGCGACGGAGTAGCGCAGACGCCGGAGGAGCAGGCCGAGGACCGCGAAGATCGCCGTCTCGACGAGCGCGAAGAACTCGACCTGGGAGACGAAGACCCCGATCGCCGTCATCGCCATGATGAAGGGGACGAGGCAGGGGCCGGGGACCCGCGTCACCCGGGCGAGCCCCGGCGCGGCGAGCACGCCCGCGGCGGTACCGATCAGCCCGCCGAGGGCGATCACCCACATCATCTCGTAGGGAAGGGTGGGATAGGCCTTCGTGAAGCCCACCCCGAGGCGAATGCCCTTGATGGTGAGCGCCGCGAGGAACAGCGCCGCCCCCACCCCGCCCGGGATGCCGAGCGCGATGAGCGGCACGAGGCCCCCCGCCTCCTTGGAGAGCGAGGAACCCTCGGGGGCGATGATGCCCTCGGGAATGCCCGTCCCGAACTCGGAACGCCGCCGGCTCATCTGCTGGGCGACGCCATAGGAGAGGAAGTTCGCGGCGAAGCCCCCGACGCCGGGGATGATGCCGGTGACCACGCCGATGAGGGCGGCGCGCACGAGCGCCAGCGAGTGCCGGAAGGTCTCGAGGATCCCCCCGACGATCTGTTTGGCCACGCCGCGCGAGAGCGCGACGGGGACGGCCGCCGCTACCTCGCGGCCGGTCATGTCCTGGCGGGCGATCGTCGAGGCGGTGCCGAAGACGAGCGTCATCTGGGGGATCGCGAACAGGCCGAGCACCAGCGCGACGAGGGAGATTCCCCCCTGGAGCGAGACGGCGTTGAAGATGAAGCGCTGCGCGCCGGTGACGCCGGAGGTGCCGATCGAGGCGACCATGAGGCCGAGGCCCGCAGAGGCGATCGCCTTTGAGATCGCGTCGGTGCCGAGCGTGCCGACGAGCAGCATCGCGATCACGATCAGCGCCACGTACTCGGGCGGGTGGAAGATGAGCGGCAGGTAGTTGACGATCTGGATGAAGCCGACGAGGACGGCGCAACCGATCAGCCCGCCGATGCAGGTGGAGGCGGCGGAGATGCCGAGCGCCCGCCCGGCCTCGCCGCGCTGGGCCATCGGGAAGCCGTCGAAGGTCACGGCGAACGCCTCGGGGTGGGCCGGGGTGTTCAAGAGGATCGACGTCACCGATGCGCTGAAGTAGCTGCCGGCCTGCACCGCGAGGAACAGGCTCAGCGTGCCCTCGATCGAGATGTGGTTGATGAAGGCGAGGACGATGCTGAGGATCACCGAACCGCCGAGGCCCGGCACCACGCCGAGGAAGACGCCGATGAGCGAGCCCGCGACGAGATAGGTCATCCCGTCGAGGTTCGTCAGGCCGGTGAGGCCGTGGACGAGGTTGGACCACATGGCCGCGGCCCCTAACCGCGCCGCCGCGCGGCCGCCTGGCCCCATCCGGCGAGCCGCCGGATGGGGCCGTGCTGCATGTCGCTCGGTGTAGAGGTGCGGCCGAAGGTCGTCAGCCGAGGTACCTCGCCATGATCGAGTCGTGCTTCGCGCCCGTCGCGATGTCGTTCTCGATCACTTGCGGGAAGACGAAGCCGTGCGGCAGGCCGAAGTGGTCCTCCTGGGTCTGGGCCGCCCGCTGGTTGAGCGCCGAGCGCATCGCGTCGGTGAGGGCGAGGCGGATGTTCGCCGGCACGCCGGCGGGGACGAAGACCGGCGTTGGCGACGCGACGAGCGTGATGAGCTCGCGCATCGCCGCCCGCCCGGCCGCGGTCGTCGGCGGGTGCGACGCGAGGAACGAGGCGAAGGTGGGCACCGGCTTCAGCTGCTTGTAGTCCGAGTAGGCCGGCTGGGGCTTGGTGCTCTGCAGGATCGGGCGGGCCTGGCCGCTCTCGATCGTCGCCTCGAGCGCCGTGTTCGACTGCGCCATGAGCGGCCCGTCGCCGCGCAGGAACCCCTGCACCTGCGAGGCGGCGTTCTGGTAGCCGGTGACGATGCGGACGTGCGCCCCGTAGGCACCGAGCAGGACGCGGATCTGGGCGTCGACCGAGCCGCTCGTCACGTCGAGCGCCGTGAAGGGTGTCGTGGTGGTGATCACGTCCTTGAAGTTCGCCAGCGAGGCCTGGCTCGGCGCCGAGATCCACACCGAGTCCGACGACGGGACGCCACCGATGAACCCCACCTTCTTGATCGGGAAGCTGACGCTCGCCACCCCCTTCACGTCGTTCTCGAGGTCGGCGAGGATGTTCATCACCCCAAGGGTGAGGCCGTTCGCCGGGGCGGAGGCCGCCTGGTCCTGCCCCGGCAGGGTGTTGCCGTTCGGCACGTTGACGACATTGACCGTGCAGTGCAGGTACGACGCCATGAGCGGCCCGAGGGTGCGGGGGATCGCGTCGAAGATCCCACCGGGCGCCGCCGGGGCGATGAAGGTGATCGTCTTGCCGGCGAAGTAGCCGAAGTCCGGCTTCAGCGCCGGTCGCGTCGAGGCGTGCGCGGCCGCGGGGACGAGCAGTGCGGCCGCCCCGCCGAAGAGCGCGGCGGCCGCGGCGAGCCGCCCGCCTCCTCGGGCCCGGCGCGTCCCGCCCCGACCAGTTGCAGCATGTCCCCCCATTTGCTTCCTCCTTGCTCCGTGCCGCCCCTTCCTGTTGCAGGGGCGGCGGACCTCAACGGGTGAGCACGAGCTCCCCGTGGCGTGTGACCGTCGCGGACCATCGAGGCGGGATCACCGTCGTCGTGTCCAGCTGCTCGACGACGGCCGGCCCCACCAGCTCGTCGCCGGGCGAGAGCCCCTCGCGGCCGACCACCGTCGCCGTGCCCTCACCCCCCGCGAAGACCAGGCGCCGCTCGCCCGTCGGGGCAGCGGCGCTGTGGCCGCCCGCGATCTCGCTCGAGTGGTACTGCGGCATCGCTACGACAGCGCGCACCCGGTAGCTCACGGCCTCGACCGCCTCGTCCTCGGCGCTGTGGCCGTAGATCGCGCGGTGCAGGTCGTGGAAGCGCGCCGCGGCCCGCTCGCGAGAGTCGAAGCTGCCCGGGTCGGTGACCGGGACGCGGATCTCGAAGCCCTGCCCGGCGTAGCGGGCGTCGATCTCGCGCTCGAATCGGACCTCGACCGCGGTGAAGCCCTGCCGTCGGTATTCCTCGAGCGCCTTCATCTCGAGCGCTTTGAAGTTCGAGGCGAAGGATTCGTTGTCGATGCGGTCGAGGCGAACGATGTCGCTCTGCACGTAGTCCTGTGCGACGTCGGTGCAGAGCAGGCCGAGCGCTGCGAAGACGCCGGGAGCTTGGGGGACGATCACCCGCCGCATCCCGAGCTCCTCGGCGACCGCGGCGGCGTGCACCGGCCCGGCGCCGCCGCAGGCGAGCAGGTCGCACTCGGCAAGGCTGACACCGCGCTTGGAGGCGCAGACCCTGATCGCGTCGGCCATGTGCGCATCGTTGATGCGCACCATCGCGAGACCAGCCTCCTCGACCCCGAGGCCGAGGGGGCGCGCGACGTGCTCCTCGATCGCCGCCGCGGCGAGGTCGGGGGCGAGGCGGAGGCGGCCACCGAGGAAGAAGTCCGGGTTCAGGTAGCCGAGGACGACGTCGGCGTCGGTGATCGTCGCCTCGGTGCCACCCTGTCCGTAGGCGGCCGGGCCCGGCATGGCGCCGGCGCTCCGTGGTCCGACGAGGAGGCGCCCCGAGAGGTCGACCCGGGCGATGGTGCCGCCGCCGGCGCCGATCGTCGCGATATCGAGCATCGGGACGTAGAGGTCGTAGCCGCAGACCTCGCCGCCGGAGACCTCGAGCACGCTTCCGTCCCGGACGAAAGCGATGTCGCAGCTCGTGCCGCCGAGGTCCATCGTGACGAGGTTCGACGAGCCCGCACTGCCCGCGACGTGCCGCGCCGCCTGCACAGCGGCGGCGGGGCCGGAGAGGAGGGTGTGGATCGCCCGCCCGCCGGTCGTGGCTGCGCTGAAGGGCATCACCCCGCCGTTCGACTCCATGAGGAAGGTCTTCCTCGTCGTCGCGCCGAGCGACCCGAGGCCGGCGACGAGGGACTCGATGTAGCGGACGAGCGGCGGCTCCAGATAGGCGTCGAGGATCGTCGTCGACATCCGCGACCATTCGCGGATGCGGGGAAGCACGTCAGAAGAGCAGAAGATCCGGCAGTCGGGGAGCTCCGCCTCGAGGATCTCCTTCACGCGCTGCTCGTGGGAGCGGTTCGCGAAGGAGAACAAGAAGCACACCGCGACCGCGGCGAGGCGCCGCTCTCGCAACACCGGCACGAGGGCGTGCACCGCCTTCTCGTCGAGAGGCTCGAGCTCGTCGCCGCTCGCGTCGACGCGCCCGCCGACCTCGAAGACGTTGAGGCCGTCGACGAGGGCGGGCGGACGATTCCGCTTCATCGAGTGGCGGGGCCCGACCTTCAGCTGGGACTGCACCTGGACGATGCCCTTCAGGCCGCGGGTCACGAGGAGTGCGCAATCGGCACCCCGCCGCTGGATGAGGGCGTTGGTGGTGATCGTCGACCCGTGGAGGAAGCGCAGGTCCGGGGAGGTGACGTGCGCGCTCGCCGCAAGGCGCAGGCCTTCCAGGATCGCGAGCGCGGGGTCCTCCGGCGTGCTCGGGACCTTGGTCGTGACGAGTTGGCCGTCGTCGCCGAGGACGACGAAGTCAGTGAAGGTTCCCCCGACGTCGACGCCGATCGTCGTCATCGGGTACCGCCCTGTCGCCGACGTCCACTGGTGACGGTGCGACTCATCGCTTCGCGTCCTCGCTCGCGACGCCCCGGCGCCGCGCGGTCGCCTCGTGATCGACCTCTCCTCCGCGGTCGACGACGACGCCGTAGTACTCCTCGGCCGCGGCCCGCGAGACGTCACCGAGCACGACGTCGCGCCGCACGGCTTCGGGGTCGCGGGCGGTCGGGTGGCCGTAGCCGCCGGCGCCCGAGCCGATCACCGTGAAGGTCTCGCCCCGCTCGAGGTGGTAGGTCCCCGCGGGCGCCAGCTCGCGCTCGTCCGGCGCGCCGGCGTTCAAGATGAGTCTGCCGAGTGAGCCGGGGAGGCCGCCGTTGATGCCCCGCGCGGAGAACTTGCCGCGATCGGCCCGCCGGTTGAGCGTCGCCGGGGCGAGACACTCGTACTCACGGCGGTAGCTCATGCCGCCGCGGAACTCACCCGGTCCGCCCGAGTCCTCGATGAGCTCGAAGCGCCGGATGCGGACGGGAAACTGCGTCTCGAGGATCTCGATCGGCGTGAGCGGCATGTTCTGCCCCGACGCACTCGTGCCGTCGCAGCCGTCGCCGCTCGCCGAGGCGCCGAGGCCGGTGCCGAGGATCTCGTACTGCATGGCGCGGCTCGTCACCGACTGCGCTTCCCCCTCCCACAGGAGCGCCAGCGTGCCGCCGCTGCCACCGCCGTTCGCAACCGCTTCGGCGGGGACGAAGTGGCCGAGGGCCTCGAGCACCATGTCCCAGACGCGGTGCGACACGATCGTCGCCGCGCCGACGGGCGCGGGGAAGTGCGGCTGGAAGACGCTGCCGAGGCGCGTGATCACCCGCACGGGGCGGCGCATGCCGTCGTTGTAGGAGGCCGACGGATCGGTGACCGAGAGCAGCCCGCCGAAGACGGCGTTCTCCATGTAGCCCTGCTGCATGTTCACCGGACCGCGCGTCTGGTCGTCGCTGCCCGAGGCGTCGAAGGTGATCGAGTCCTTCTCCTTGGTCACCACGAACTCGAAGCGCACCGGGCGGTCGCGGTGGATGCCGTCGTCGTCGACGAAGCCCTCCACGGTCACGCTGCCGTCGGGCCAGCCGGCGAGGTGGTGGCGCATCATGCGTTCGCCCGCGTTCAGGATCTCCTCGAACGCCTCGAGCAGCGCCTCCGCCCCGTAGTGCGCCGCCAGCTCCTCGAGGCGCTCGCGGCCGACGCGCGTCACGCCGATCTGGGCTCGCATGTCCCCGAGGAACAGGTCAGGGTTGCGCACGTTGGTTGAGATGATGCGGATGACGTTCTCGTCGAGCTCGAAGTCGTCCTCGGTGAAGTGGCCGAAACGGATGATCGGAAGGAGCAGCCCTTCCTGGAAGAGCTCGGTCGACTGGCTGGACGCGCTGCCGACGACCGCGCCGCCGACGTCGGACTTGTGCGCGGTCGCGCACGAGAAGCCGATGTGCACCCCTGCGTGGAAGACCGGCACCATCACCAGCAGGTCGGGGGTGTGCTGGACGCCCGACTCGTAGGGGTGGTTGGTGATGAAGATGTCGCCGTCGCGCGGCTCCATGCGGGAGAGCAGGTTGTGGATCGCGAAGCGGTAGTAGTGGGGCCCCTCGGTGAGCAGGTCGCCGCTCGGCGTGGTGGCGAGAAAGCTGCAGTCCCGGTTCTCGCGCATCAGCGTCGAGTAGGCCGAGCGGTAGAGGAGGTAGAGCATCTCCTCGCTGAGCGAATTGACCTTGCTGCGGATGAGCTCGGTGGTGACGGCGTCCGCGGTCATCGCCACCGCCGCGCGCGATCGAGTGTCATCACAGCGCGGCTCAGGCGTAGAGGCCCGAGTCCATGTGGGACTCGTAGCCGTGCTTCTCGAGCTGGCGGGCGTACTCCTCGCGGATGAAGGGGTCCTCGTTCTTGTAGTTGACGCTGCGGCCGCCCTCTTCGAGGTTGGCGTTGCCCCACACGGTGTTGCGGGTGTAGCCGGTGTAGGTCTGGGGCAGGCCGCC
>DATLTN010000006.1 GCA_035533595.1 Acidimicrobiales bacterium | reverse complement strand
CGCAAAGGCGGCGGGACTTCGCGAACCGCGAATCACGAGTGACGTGAAGCATGTCGAAATCGGCTTGACCGACAAGTCCGACTCAGCGCGTTTTGCGGCGGGCTGGCTTGCAGAACGAGGAATCACCGGCGAGCTCATCGCCCTTTCGCATGAGATGCACCGAATGCACGGCGCTCGGGCGATGCCTTCGGAAGAACCCGAGCTCTGGACGGCCAGTTCGAGACAGGAACTATTGGCACGCCAGCCTCTTCATAGCCAGCGCTTGCTGAAAGACAGGTAGAACTGCCATGAGATTCACGAACCGAGCACAAGCGGGTCGGCGCCTCGCTAAGAAGTTGGCACAACTTCAAGGAAGGGACGTGGTGGTGCTCGGGCTCCCGAGGGGCGGAGTACCGGTCGCATTCGAGGTGGCTCGGGCACTCGGCGCACCACTCGACGTCATCGTCGTGCGCAAGATCGGCTTTCCCCACCAACCCGAGCTTGCAATGGGGGGGCAATCGGCGAGGACGGCGTTCGTATCGTGAACCAAGACATCGTGCGATTGACCGGGGTCACCGAAGCAGAGTTCGCGACGGTCGAACGCCATGAACGCGCGGAACTCGAGCGCCGCGCCCGAGCGTTCCGTGGCGAATGTCCCCCGGCTCTCGCTTGCGGGGCGGACAGCACTGGTCGTCGATGATGGGATCGCAACTGGGTCGACGGCGCGTGCCGCGTGCCAGGTCGCTCGAGCTCACGGAGCGACCAGGATCGTGCTTGCCATCCCGGTCACTCCATGTTCGGTCTTCGCGGATCTCGGCGGCGATGTCGACGAGATCGTCTGGCTCGAGACACCCGAACCCTTCCACGCCGTCGGACAGTGGTATTCGGAGTTCTCGCAAACTTCCGACGAGGAGGTTGTCGACCTCCTTCGCCGGGCTCGCGAGGGAACGAAATTGACCCACGCCGTAGCCGACGCCGACCCGCTGGTTCGCGACGAGGAGGTCGCGGTGAACCCCGGACCGGTCCGCCTTGCCGGACACCTCACCGTGCCCGAAGTCACTCGGGGGTTCGTCATCTTTGCTCACGGAAGTGGCAGCACCCGCCACAGTCCCCGCAATCGCTTCGTCGCCTCGTTGCTCAATGAGGCGCGACTCGGAACGTTGCTCTTCGACCTCCTCACACCGACCGAGGAGCTCGAGCGTGCCAACGTGTTCGATATCGAACTCCTCGCGAGGCGCTTCGCGAAAGTCACCGAATGGCTGCGCGGCGAGCGCGAGGTCGATGAACTGCCGATCGGCTACTTCGGGGCGAGCACCGGAGCGGGCGCCGCACTGCTCGCGGCGGCAGAACCGGACAACCAGGCCGCCGTGGTCGTGTCGCGCGGCGGCCGGCCCGATCTGGCCGGGTCAGCGCTGGCAAATGTACGGGCTCCGACGTTGCTCATCGTGGGTGGCCATGACACGGCCGTGCTGGAGCTCAACCGCGCCGCCCAAGCGCGTCTTCGCTGTATCAGCGAGCTCGCCGTGGTCGCGGGCGCGACGCACCTCTTCGAGGAACCAGGTGCCCTCGAGCAAGCCGCCGAACTCGCGCGCGATTGGTTCATTCGACATCTCTCGGTGAAGTGAGCGAATCGATCGGGCGGCACCGCCAGCTCGAACCAAGACCTCCCGTGGGCGTATCTTTTCCTCACTCCGATGCACTTCACTTCATGGAACAAGGCTCGGACCGGACTTCGACAGTCAAATTGCGAACTACTCGCGAAACATGGCTCGCGGTTTCGACAAGGCGGCATCTCGCCAGCTCGCACGCCGAGCAGTTCGAGGAATTGGCTTCCCCATAGAGCGCGTCTGATTCCGATGGCATGCACGATCACGCGACGATTCTCCTCGTGAACGTGACTCCTTGACAGAGTACAAGGACCTTTCATACCGCTGATCGCAGAACGGGACCTGGGCCAGTGACATTCAGGAGAAGAACGACTGACGATTCACGGCTGACCACGAACGCCGGAATCCAGTTCAATCGACGCATGCAAACGATTTACGAGACTTCTCTCTTCGCCGGCATTATCCGGGTCAGATACTGGGGGTCGTCGAGTTTCCTCGACCTCTCAGCTCTCGCTCCCTCTTGGTCTCGTAAACCATTTCTTATTAGAGCACTGCGGTGAGCGGTCGCCTAGGGCCGAAAGACTCTTGGTGACCCGTGGCGACCACACGCGGCAACGACACCTTGAGCAGCTGCGAGGCGTCGGCCCGGACGTCGCTGGTCTCGACGTGCGGGATCTGAATCGGCCCTTGTCGGGGTTGGCCTTCGCCATGGCCCCTTCAAGATGTGTGCGGCCAGACCGAACTGTCAGGACCTGATCCCGGTGCGATGAGCTCGCCTTCCGCCTTCACTGATTTGGGCCATCGGACCCTAGGCATCCGCCAACGGATGGGCCAGGCTCAAACTATGTGGATCGATCAGCACGGCTCGGAGGTGCTCGAGCGAACTGAATGCTTTCGCCTGCTTGCTGTGGCAGCGAAGGAGCACAGCATTGCCTGACTTGGTGTCGCTACGTCGAGCTCCCCGGTCATCGTCCCTGTGAACTTCACCTACGACGACGCTGGCGTGGTGATCCGGATCGCCCAAGGGACGATCAGCAACTTTGCCGCGGGCTCGCTCGTCGCGATCGAGATCGATCGGGTCGATGAGAAGGTCGGCGAAGCGTGGAGCGTCCTGCTTCGCGGGTTCGCGCGCGTGCTCAGCACTACAGGTGATCTCCCATCAAAGCGCGAGGTTCGACGCGTTCCCCAACCGCTCGCCCCGGTCCCTGGCGATCTGGTGATCTGGGTGCGGGGAGACGACGTCACTGGACGTCGCTTCCCACTGATTACCTCACAAGCCGATGACGGCTAATCGTTTCGAGAAAGAGTTCGACCGTACGTTTCTTCGCACGCGCCCGCATGCAATGACGCAGGACCCGTGACCATCAAGTTGCTGAGTGGGACCCAGATTCCTTTGTCCACCCGCGCCGATCATCCAAACAGAGCAGAAGGAGACAGCCATGGGAAATAGAAGCAAATTGGTCGTTGTCACCGCGGGGTCTGCCGCGTTCGCCGCTCGAGCGTTGTCGAGAGCTCGGCGTCGTGCCCGGCTGGCGGCGAGCACGAAAGGAATCGCCGAGGTGATCATGCCCTCTGTGGTCGAAGAGACTCCATCGGCACAACAACGCCTTATCACTGACGAGTCACATGCCCCGGGCCATCAGCATCTGATGAGGAGAGCAATGAACGCGTCCGAGTCCGAGCCCGAGCCCGTAGACGACCGTCCGTTCGCGAAGCACCAACGCGGCTTGCGCCATCCGGGCCGTCGCTGATCGGAGTTGCTATGCCTCATGTTCGTAGCCGCAGGCCAACAATCATGAAGGTCCTGCTATTGCCGCGCGTGAGAGTCCTTACCATGGGACTGGTCCAGTGAAGCGGTCGCCGGCCACCCGCCCAACGCCAAGGCGAGACACCTCTCGATCGCGCGGCGTGCCCACGGAAGCAGCAGAGGCAGAGTTCGCGCTTTCCGAAGAGCGAGTCGCGATAGCGGGGCGCGCCGATGCCGAGTTCTCCGTGCTTGAACAAGACCTGCAGTCGCTCGTCGCCAAGCACGAGAAGGACCTCGAGCTTGTTCACGCGGTGCACCGGACTGATGCAGTCAACCTCCTGCACTATCTCGCGTTGCGGCGACATGACGAGCACGATCTTCAGCGGAGACTGACCGAGCTCGGTCTCTCATCACTCGGCCGATGCGAGCCGCATGTGATGGCCTCAGTCTTGTCGATTCACGGGATCGATCCGGGTGACCTCAGATCGCTACGGACACTTGTTTCCGGGTGCACGTGCTGCCCTCGCCGAGTCGCTGGAAATCACGTTCCGAGCTACGACCGATCTCGCTGGACGGACAAACGCCGGATGAAGTCCGCTCGGAGATCGAAGAAGAGCCGGAGCGAGAACCCGAATCAAGCCTCTGACCAGGTCGTCGATTTGGAGCGGACGACGGGATTCGAACCCGCGACCCTCACCTTGGCAAGGTGATGCTCTACCAGCTGAGCCACGTCCGCCTGCTGAGGGACCATGGTAGTCCGCCTCGGGGGAGGCGTCGCTCACCGGCCGGTGTGACCGAATCCCCCCTCGCCTCGCTGGCTCGTGGGGAGGATCTCGCCGCGCACGAAGCTCGCCTGCTCGACCGGCACGATCACGAGCTGTGCCACGCGATCGCCGCGTCGGACCTCGTAGGCGATCTCGGGGTCGGTGTTCACGAGCAGCACCTGCAGTTCGCCCCGGTAGCCGGAGTCGATGAGGCCGGGACTGTTCAGGCAGGTGATGCCGTGGCGGGCGGCAAGGCCGCTCCGAGGAAGCACGAGCCCCGCGTAGCCGACGGGAATCGAGACCGCGACGCCGGTCGAAACCAGGCCGCGCCCGCCGCGCGGCTCGAGGCGGAGGTCCTCGCGGGCCACGAGGTCGGCGCCGGCGTCGCCGACGCGCGCGTACGCAGGCGCAGCGAGCTCCTCGTCGAGGAGGACGATCGGGACCTCGATCACGTCCGCAAGCTAGTGCCGCCGCCCGGCGGACGTGCCACGAGGGTCACGTAGCATCGCCGGATGCTCGTCTGGATGGATCTCGAGATGACCGGCCTCGACCCCGACCGGCACGTCATCGTCGAGATCGCCACGCTCGTCACCGACGACCAGCTCGCGATCGTCGCCGAAGGGCCCGACCTCGTCGTCTCGGCGAGCGCCGACGAGCTCGCGAAGATGGACGCCGTCGTCGACAAGATGCACCGCGAGTCCGGGCTGCTGGCGGCGATCGAGGCCTCCCCCCTCACCTTGGAGGAGGCGGGCGCCGAGACGCTCGCGTTCATCAAGGAGCACGTGAAGGAGGCGGGGCGGGTCCCGCTCTGCGGCAACTCGATCGGCGTCGACCGCCGCTTCCTCAGTCGCCACCTCCCCGAGATCGAGAACTACCTGAACTACCGATCGGTCGACGTCTCGACGGTGAAGGAGCTCTGCCGGCGGTGGGCGCCGGGGCTGTATGGCAAGGCGCCGAAGAAGTCCGGGAACCACCGGGCCCTCGACGACATCCGCGAGAGCGTCGCCGAGCTCGCCTACTACCGCGACCGCTTCTTCCGCATCGCCGACGGGGACGACGGAGCGCCCGCGGAGTAGCTCAGCGCGCGACGTCGAGGACGACGCGCCCGCGCACCCTACCCGCGAGCACCTCCGGCGCGAGGGAGGCCACCTCCGAGAGCGCCTCGACGCGGGCGACCGTCCCGGCGAGGCCGTCGGGGAGGAGCGCCCCGAGGCGCGACCAGGTGGCCCGTCGCTCCTCGGCGTGCAGCGTCACCGAGTTCACGCCGGCGAGGACGACGCCGCGCAGGATGAAGGGGTAGACCGTGCTCTCGAGCTGGCTGCCCCCCGCCAGCCCGCAGGCCGCGACGGTGCCGTTCGGCGCCGTGCGGCGGAGCACCTCGGCGAGGGTCGCGCCCCCGACGACGTCGATCGCCGAGGCGAAGCTCACCGGACCGAGGGGGCCGCGCCCGACCGGGGCCAGCTCCTCGCGCCCGACGACGCGCGCCGCGCCGAGCGCGCTGAGGTAAGCGGCCTCCTCGACCCGTCCGGTCGAGGCGACGACGGTGTAGCCAAGGCGGCCGAGCAGCGCCACCGCGTACGAGCCGACGCCGCCCGCAGCGCCGGTGACGAGCACCGGCTCGCCGCCTAGGCGCTCGGGCGTCGCGCCGTTGCGCTCGAGCGCCGCGCAGCACAGCATCGCGGTCAGCCCCGCGGTGCCGAGCGCCATCGCCCCGACGGCGCCGAGGCCCTCGGGGAGGCGGACGCACCACTCCGCCGGCACGCGCGCGTAGCGGGCGTACGCGCCGGGGTGGTCCTCGCCGAGACCGCCGCCGGCGACGAGCACCTCGTCGCCGACGGAGAAGCCCGGGTCGCTCGAGGCGACGACGCTGCCGGCGAGGTCGATGCCGATGGTGAGCGGGAAGCGCCGCACCACCGGAGCCGTCGCGGTGGTGGCGAGGGCGTCTTTGTAGTTGAGGCTCGAGTAGGCGACCTCGACGGTGACCTCGCCCTCGCCGAGGGACTCCTCGCCGACCTCGGCGAAGGCCGGGGGCACGCCCTGTTCGGTGGCGACGAGCGCCCGGAAGCGGCCGAGGCCGGCCACCTCAGCGCCCTCCGGCGGTGGACGTGGGCTGCTTCGGGGGGTGCACGGCGCCGTTGTAGCACGCTCGCGCGCGCCGCCCCTTCAGCGGAGCTCGCCCGCCAGCACCTCCTGCAGGCGGTCGATCAGCTCGCCCTGCGCCTCGACGAGCACCCGCTTCGCCTCTGCGAGGGAGCACCACGCGCCGCGGTCGCACTCGGGGAAGCGCTGCAGCTCGCCCGAGCGGGGTGGCCACTCGAGCTCGAAGTCGTTCGAGCAGACGAAGGCAAGGGCCGGGTCATCACTCTCGGCCGCGAAGGCCACGACCCGCTTCCCGTTGCGCTGGCGCACCTCCCCGAGCTCGATCACCGACCCGGCGGGGGGTGGGGCGCCCACCTCCTCGGTGAACTCGCGACGCGCCGTCTCGAGCAACTCCTCCCCCGGCTCGGCGAGCCCCTTCGGGATCGACCACACCCCCTCGTCGCGATGCGCGAAGTAGGGGCCTCCGGGGTGGACGAGGAGCACCTCCGCGCCCTCGGCGGTGCGCCGGAAGCAGCAGAAGGCGGCGCTCACCGCCGGCATCGCGGCGCTCAGGCCGGCAGCGCAGCGCCGTCGAGCAGCGCGAGCACCCGCGGTGGCGTGAGCGGCTGGCGGGTGATCTCCACGCCGAAGGGTGCGAGCGCGTCCGCCACGGCGTTGATGATCGCCGCGGGGGCGCCGATCGCGCCTCCCTCCCCCATCCCCTTGAAGCCGCCGGGGTTGGTCGTGGCCGCCGTCTCCAGGTGGTCGTACTCGATGACCGGCACCTCGGTCGAGGTCGGGATGAGGTAGTCGAGGTAGGTGGTGGTGAGCGGGTTGCCGGCCTCGTCGTAGACGAAGTGCTCGTACAGGACGCCGCCGATCCCCTGGATCACGCCGCCTGCGATCTGTCCCTCGACGACATTGGGGTTGATCATCACGCCGCAGTCCTCGCTCACGATGAAGCGCCGCACGGCCACCTGCCCGGTCTCGACGTCCACCTCGCAGACCGCCACGTGGGTGGCGTTGGAGAAGGTGTAGCCGGTGCTCGTCGTGAAGCGCCCGACCGTCTCGAGGCCCGGTTGCATCCCTGCCGGGAGGTTGAGGGAGGTCTCCGCGAGCGTGGCGATCTCCCCCAGGCTCTTCTGCCGCACCGGGGCGCCGCGCACCTGCACCACGCCCTTTTCGATCTCGAGGTCCTCGACGCTCGCCTCGAGCGCATGGCCGGCGATCTCGAGCACCTTTCCCCGCAGGTCGACGGCGGCCTTGATCGCGGAGTTCCCGCCGCTCACCGCGTTGCGGCTGCCGCCGGTGGTCGCTCCGAAGGGGGTCGCCGCGGTGTCGCCGATGACGATGCTCACGTCGGCGAGATCGACACCGAGCTCGTCGGCGACGATCTGGCAGATCGTCGTCTCGACGCTGTGGCCCTGCGAGCCGCTCCCCACGCTGACGAGGACCTTGCCGGAGGTGTCGATGCGGATCGCCGCCCCGTCGCTCACCCGGCGGGCACCCATCGCCGAGGGCTCGACGAAGACGCTGATCCCGACACCGAGGTAGCGACCCTCGCGGCGGGCCTCCTGCTGCGCGCTGCGGAAGGCGCCGTAGTCGAGGAGGGCGACGGCGCGCTCCATCGTCTCCTCCGCAGTGATGAGGTCGTAGTTCATCCCCGTGCCGGTCCGGTAGGGGAGCTCCTCGCGATGCAGGATGTTGCGGCGGCGGATCTCGAGGACGTCGATGCCGAGTCGCCGGGCGATGAGGTCGAGCATCGTCTCGCGCAGCACGGACTCGAGCATCCAGGGCCCCCGGTACGCGGCGCGCGAGGAGGTGTTCGTGCGGATCGAGGTCGACCGCACCTCGACGACGGGGATCCGGTAGGGGCCGGGGATCATCGTCACGAAGTTGCCGCCGCCCGATCCGCCGTAGGCCCCGCAGTCCTGGTAGTGGTCGACCTTCATCGCGAGGATCCGTCCCTCCTCGTCGGTCGCCACCGAGACGTCGGCGAACTCGCGGCGCGCGTGCGGACCGGCGACGAGGTTCTCGTAGCGATCCTCGATCCAGCGGAGCGGCCGGTCGAGGAGGCGGGCGGCGACGGGGATCGCCGTCTCCTCCCGGCTCACCGAGATCTTCTGGCCGAAGGCACCGCCGACGTCGCCGGCGATGACACGCACCTTGGTCTGGTCGACCTGCATCACCGAGGCAAAGTGCGAGACGGCGGGGTGCGGACCCTGGGTCGAGATCCAGACCGTGAGCTGGCCCGTCGCCGACTGCCAGCGGGCAGCGACGGCACGCCCCTCCATCGGGGAGTGGACGTAGCGGTGCTGCTCGATGCGCTCGGTGAAGCAGTGCGGCGCCGCCGCGAGCGCGGCGTCGACGGTCGCGAAGCCCTCGCTCACCGAGGGGTTGAAGGCGTTGGAAGTGTCCGCGTCGTGCGCGAAGACCGTGTCGGCGACCGCCTCCTCGAGGTCGATCACCGGCTGCTGCGGGGTGTAGCGCACCTCCACCAGCTCGGCAGCGTCCTCGGCTTCGGCGCGGCTGTCGGCGACGACCATCACCACCGGCTCGCCGACGTAGGAGACTGCGGTCGTCGCGAGCAGGCTCCCCCGCCACCCTCCGGGGAGCTTCAGCCCGACGCTCAACTCGGCTCCGGTGAGTACGCCGCGCACCCCCGGCGCGGCGCGCGCCGCGTCGAGCTCGAAGGCGTCGATCGTCGCCTTCGGGTAGGGGCTGCGGACGAAGGCGACGTGCGCGCAGCCGCGCAGCTCGATGTCCGCGACGTAGGCGCCCTGCCCGGTGAGCAGGCGGGGGTCCTCCTTGCGGCGGGCACGCGCGCCGACGAAGCGGGCTGCGCTCCCTGCCTCGACTTGTGTCACCGCGACCTCCCGATCGATGGACGACGCCGAGCATACAAACCGTCCCCGCCGTGGCCCGTGGGAGGCGGTTGCACCGGCGGCGCGCCGACCGTACGGTTCTTCGCACCCTCTCCCCCGGAGCGACAGTGAAGCCGGCCCTATTCGACTACCACGCACCGACGACGATCGAAGAGGCCGCCGCGCTGCTGCACGAGCACGCCGAGGAGGCCAAGGTCCTCGCCGGTGGCCAGAGCCTCGTGCCGATGCTCGCGCTCCGCCTCTCGCGCTTCGAGCACCTCGTCGACGTGAACCACGTCGACGAGCTCGCCGGGGTGGACGCCGAGGGAGAGGGCCTCCGCATCGGCGCGATGACGCGGCAGGCGGTCGCCGAGCGCTCCGCGGAGGTCGCCCGACGGGCCCCACTGCTCGCCCGCGCCTTGCCCTTCATCGGCCACTTCCAGATCCGCAACCGCGGCACGGTCGGCGGGACGATCGCGCACGCCGACCCGGCGTCCGAGCTGCCCGCCGTGGCCTGCGCCCTCGACGCCGAGATGGAGGTGGCGAGCGTCCGCGGCTCGCACAGGATCGCCGCCTCGTCCTTCTTCACCTCGGTCTGGGAGACCGCCCTCGAGCCCGACGAGCTGCTCGTGGCCGTGCACCTCGCGGCGGCACCGCCCCGGTCGGGGAACGGCTTCGAGGAGCTCGCCTGGCGCCTCGGCGACTTCGCGATCGCCGGCGCCGCCTGCCACCTCACCCTCGACGCCGCGGGCACGGTGGCGCACGCCGCGATCGCGCTGATGGGCATGGGCCCGACCCCGCTGCGCGCCGGGGCGGCTGAGGCGGCGCTCTCCGGGCAAGACGCAGGGCGCGTCGATCTCGCCGAGGTCGCGGCGCTCGCGCTCGCAGGCGTCTCCCCCGTCGACGACGTCCACGCTTCGGCGGCGTACCGCCTGCGCGTCGCCGCACCGATGATCCGCCGCGTCGTCGGCCAGGCGCTCGAGGAGGCACGCCGTGGATGAGCTCCCCGTCGAGATCGTGGTGAACGGCGAGCGAGTCCGCGCCTTGGTCGAGGCGCGCGAGACCCTCGCCGACTTCCTCCGCGACCGCTGCTCGCTCACCGGCACCCACCTCGCCTGCGAACACGGCGTCTGCGGGGCGTGCACCGTCCTCCTCGACGGTGCGGCGGTGCGAGCCTGCCTGCTCTTCGCCGTGCAGGTGCGCGGGCAGTCGGTGACGACCGTCGAGGGCCTCTCCCCGACCGACGGCACCCTCAGCGCGGTGCAGGAGGCGTTCTGGGCGAACCACGGCCTGCAGTGCGGCTTTTGCACCCCGGGCTTCGTGGTCTCGATGACCGCCTTCCTCCGCGACCACCCTGTACCGAGCGACGAGGAGATCCGCGAAGGCCTCTCGGGCAACCTCTGCCGCTGCACCGGCTACCAGGGGATCCTGAAGGCGGTGCGCGCCGCGGCCGAGACGCTGAGTGGCGCCGAGGACGAGTAGCGGCCGAGGCCTCATCAGCCGGCGCTCGCCGTAGCGTCTTTGTATGGCGACCCTCCCCTTCGACGCCCCCACCCGTGCCTTCATCGGGGGCGCCTTCTCCCCCGCCGCGGGCGGCTCCACCTTCCCCGTCCTCGACCCCGCGAGCGGGGCGCTCCTGGCCGACGTCGCCGACTGCGGGGCGGCCGAGGCGCTCGCCGCACTCGACGCGGCCTGCGCGGCGCAACGCGACTGGGCGGCGACGCCGCCGCGCGAACGGAGCGAGCTGCTGCGGCGGGCCTTCGAGCTGATGATCGAGCGGCGCGACCCGCTCGCCCGCCTCATCGTCTTGGAGAACGGCAAGGCCCTCCCCGACGCGACCGGGGAGATCACCTACGCCGCGGAGTTCCTCCGGTTCTACGCCGAGGAGGCGGTGCGCAACCGTGGCGAGTTCAGCACCGCCCCCGGCGGAGCCAACCGCCTGCTCGTCCTGCACCAGCCGGTCGGTCCCTGCCTCCTCGTCACGCCCTGGAACTTCCCGCAGGCGATGCTGACCCGCAAACTCGGCCCGGCGCTCGCCGCGGGTTGCACGGTCGTCGCCAAGCCCGCGGAGGACACGCCGCTCAGCGCGCTCGCGCTCGCCGAGCTCTTCGCCGAGGCGGGGCTGCCCGAGGGCGTGATGAACGTCGTGCCGACCAACCGCCCCGCAGAGGTCGTCGGAGCGCTCCTCTCCGACTCCCGCCTGCGCAAGCTCTCCTTCACAGGATCGACCGAGGTCGGGCGCCTGCTCCTCGCGCAGGCCGCGCCGGGCGTCGTGAACACCTCGGTGGAGCTCGGCGGCAACGCCCCGTTCCTCGTCTTCGCGGACGCGGACCTCGACGCCGCGGTGGCCGGGGCGATGGTCGCGAAGATGCGTCACGGTGGTGAGACCTGCACGGCGGCGAACCGCTTCTACGTCCAGGCGCCCGTCGCCGCCGAGTTCTCCCGCCGCCTCGCCGCCGCGATGGGTGGCCTCAAGGTCGCACCGGGGCTCCAGGAGGGGTCCGAGGTCGGCGCGCTCGTCAACGCGGCGGCGATCGAAAAGGTGGAGCGCCTCGTCGACGGCGCCCTTGCCGCGGGCGCCCGCGCCCTCGTCGGCGGCCGGCGGGTCGACCGAGCGGGCTACTTCTACCCGCCGACCGTCCTCGGGGACGTGGCCCCCGAGGCCGCGATCCTCGCCGAGGAGATCTTCGGGCCCGTGGCCCCGATCAGCGCCTTCGACGACGAGGAGGAGGCGATCGCGCGGGCCAACGACACCGAGTTCGGCCTCGTCGCCTACCTCTACACCGGCGACCTCGGGCGTGGGCTGCGCGTTGCCGAGGCGCTCGAGACCGGGATGGTGGGCCTCAACCGCGGCCTCGTCTCGGACCCCGCCGCGCCCTTCGGGGGGATGAAGCAGTCCGGGCTCGGCCGCGAGGGCGGCCACGAGGGGATGGAGGAGTACCTCGAGACGAAGTACGTCGCGCTGAGCTGGTGAGGCCCGCGCCGTCGGCCCCGGCGGCAGTCTGCGATTAGCGTTCGCGGTGCGGCCGAGGAGCCGACGAGCAGCCGGCCGGGGGGTGGCAGATGCTGACAGCCGAAGAGAACGAGATCCTCACCCGCGTCGGGCCGGGGACGCCGATGGGCGAGCTCCTCCGCCGCTACTGGACGCCGGCCTGCCTCTCCGCCGAGATCCCCGCCCCCGACGACCCACCGCTCAGGGTGCGCCTGCTCGGCGAGGACCTCGTCGCCTTCCGTGACACTTCCGGCGCCGTCGGCCTCGTCGGCGAGCACTGCCCGCACCGCGGCGCCTCGCTCTACTACGGGCGCAACGAGCAGGCCGGCCTGCGCTGCGTCTACCACGGCTGGAAGTTCGACACCGCCGGGCGATGCGTCGAAATGCCGAACGAGCGGCGCAGCTTCGCGGAGCAGATCCACCACCTCGCCTACCCGGTCCACGAGTCGGGCGGGATCGTCTGGGCCTACATGGGCGCGCCCGAGACGATGACGCCGTTTCGCGACTTCGGGACCGACTCGCTCGCGCCCGATCAGGTCACCGCCGCGAAGCTCCGCACCGACTGCAACTGGATCCAGGCGATGGAGGGCAACATCGACACCGCCCACATCTCCTTCCTCCACCAGTTCGAGGGGATCGACGACATCCCCGACGACGGCTCGGACCGTCCCGGCTACCCCTCCAACGCGATGTCGTGGAAGTTCTGGCGGCATGACCGCACCCCCCGCCTCGAAGTGGAGAACGAGTGGTACGGCTTTCGCTACGCGGCGCTGCGCGAGACGCCGAACCACCACACCCACGTGCGGATGACGACCTACGTCGCCCCCTACTCGACGCTCGTGGCGAGCATCCCCTTCACCACCCGCCAGGGGATGTTCGTCCCCTCCGACGACGAGCACACCTGGCGCTACAGCTTCGTCACGCAACCGCCCGCCAACCCGCGCAACCTCGGGGGGGCGAACCTCTTCGACGTCGCGCCGTACACGACGCCGTTCAGCGGCGGGCCGCGCCAGGGCGTCACCCCCCGGCCGTACACCGAGGAGAACGAGTACCAGATCGACCGCGCCGTGCAGCGCAGCTCCACCTTCAGCGGCGTCGCCGACTTCGTGAGTCAGGACCTCATGGTGACCGAGTCGATGAAGCCGATCTACGACCACACCAAGGAGCACCTCGGCACGACCGATCTGGCGATCATCCGCATGCGCCAGGTCCTCATCGACGCCGCCCTCGGCCTCGCCGAGGGCAAGGCGCCGCCGGGGATCGCGACCGGGCCCGAGCAGGACTACCGCACCATCCGCGCCGCCGAGAAGATCCTCGAGGTCGGCGAGGACTGGCGGCTGCTCGGCACCGACGACGACCCGGTGGTGCGGGAGGCGTTGCAGCTCGGCGAGGTCGCGCCCAGCCCCGCTTGAGGCGCCCGATGCCCCGCCGGAAGCGGCGATGAGCCCGAACGAGGGCGCGACGCGCGCGCTCCTCGTGTGCCGGGTGAGCCTCGAGGCCGACGACGTGATCTCGATCGAGCTCACCGAGCCCGACGGTCGCGAGCTGCCGGCCTGGGAGCCGGGCGCCCACATCGACCTCTTCACGCCGTCGGGACGGATCCGTCAGTACTCCCTCTGCGGCGACCCGCAGGACCGCGCCCGCTGGCGGATCGCGGTGCTCCGTGAGGACCGCTCGCGCGGCGGCTCGCGCGAGCTGCACGACCATCCCCTCGTCGGGCGCAAGCTGCGCGTCATCGGCCCCCGCAACCACTTCCCCCTCGTGGACGCGGAGCGCTATCTGTTCCTCGCCGGCGGCATCGGCGTCACCCCCATCCTCCCGATGCTCGCCGCCGCCGAGCGGGCGGGACGCCCCTGGTCCCTCGTCTACGGGGGGCGCAGGCTCTCGTCGATGGCCTTTCGGAGCGAGATCGCGCGGCGCAGGGGCGGCAGCGTGCGCCTCGTCCCGCAGGACACCGACGGCCTCCCCGACCTCGAAGCGGCGCTCAGCGAGGCGCCCCCCGGGACGGCTGTCTACTGCTGCGGCCCCGAGCCGATGCTGCAAGCCGCAGGGGCCGCCTGCCTCGGCCACCTCGGCGCGGCGGCGTTCCACCTCGAGCGCTTCTCCGAGCCCGCGGGGCCGCTCCCCGAGGCGACGGCCGTGGCGGGCGAGCGCTTTGCCACCTTCGAGGTCGAGCTCGCGAGGAGCGGCAGGGTCCTCACCGTCCCCGCCGACAAGTCGCTGCTGCGCACGGTGAAAGAGGCCGTCCCCACGGTGCTCTACTCCTGCGAGGAGGGCTACTGCGGCACCTGCGAGACGCGAGTCCTCGGGGGCCTCCCCGACCACCGGGACAGCATTCTCTCCGCTGCCGAGCAGGCAACGAACACGACGATGATGATCTGCGTGGGGCGCTCGCTCAGTGAGCGGCTCGTCCTCGACCTCTGAGAGGTCGCGGTGCCCGACGGCGGCGAGGCCGCCCCGCTCCGTCTCCCCGACCGGCTGGAGAGCGACGGCCTGTTGCTCGGGCGCTGGCAGCCGAGCGACGCCGCGGCGGTGCGGGAGAACCTCGAGCACCTCCGCCCCTGGATGCCGTGGATCGCGTTGGAGCCGCTCTCGGCGGCGGACCGTCTCGCGTTGATCGAGGGGTGGACCACCAACTGGGAGGGCGGCGGGGACGTGACGCTCGCCATCCTCCGGGGCGCCGAGGTCGTCGGTGGGACCGGACTCCACCGCCGCCGCGGCCCGCACGGCCTCGAGGTCGGCTACTGGGTCGACCACCGCCACCTCCGCCAGGGGATCGCGACGACCGCCGCCCGCCTCCTCACCGCCGCCGCGCTCGAGCGTCCGGGGATCGAGTTCGTGGAGATCCACCACGACGAGGCGAACACCGCCTCCGCGGCGGTGCCTCGACGCCTCGGCTTCGCCTTCATCGGCACAACGCCGGACACCCCGGTCGCGCCGGGGGAGGTCGGGATCGACTGGACCTGCAGGATGACCGGGTCGCGCTGGAGGGAGGGCGGCTTGCCCTCCCTCACCGTCGCCGCAGGCCAGTAGCCTCGCGAGCAGGGCGCTTAGCTCAGTTGGAAGAGCAGTTGGCTTACAACCAACAGGTCGTCGGTTCGAGCCCGGCAGCGCCCACCACACGCCCACCGGAGCGGGTGACACGCGCCGGGCGCGGCGACTCGGTCGGCGCCCCGTCGGATTGGCGGCCGTAGGCGGCGGGTAGCCACCGTACGAGATCGACTCCCACGGAGGTCCGAGGATGGCGAACGAGCAGGATCCCACCCGCGTCGACGACGCGACCCGCGACGCCGAAGCCGAGGAGGCGCGCACGACGGCGCACGCCGACCGGCCGCCGACGCCCGAGGAGGAGGAGCTCGCCGACGAGGCGGGAGGCGTCGACGAGGACGTGGCCGCGCACGAGAAGGAGATGCTCGAGCGCGGCGCCAACGTGAAGGGCGAGGGCGCGATCAGCCCGTCCTAGCGGGCCCGGTGCGGCCGCACCGGTGGCCGACTTCGAGTGCTACGGGTTCTCGCTCCCGGGGACGCCGAAGGCGTAGACCTTCACCGTCCCGCCGCAGGGGCTGAACGACACCGGCGCAGTGACCGATTCGCTGCTCCCCGGCGGAGCCATCTCCACCGACGCGACAGTGGTGCAGCCGCCCCCGACCGGGACGTCGCTGAAGATCACGAGGAACTCGGCGGAGCCGTTCGTCTTCAGCGTCACGGCCGCGGGGGCCGGCCCCGCGTCCTGGTCGGTGATCGCCAGCTTGGCCCCGGCGCCGGCGCCGCCCCCGGCGGTCGGCCCGAAGAAGGTCAGCGAGGGGTAGCCGTCGAGACGGCAGGTGGCGGGGCCGTTGTTGGTGACCGTGAAGGTTTCGACGCTGCTCCCCGCCGATGCGCCGCCGCCCGAGGCCGACAGCGACAGCGCCCCCGTCGAGCAGGTGGGGCCTCCCGCCAGCGTCGTCGAGGTCGTGCTGCTCGTCGAGGTGGCCGTGGTCGTCGTCGTCGAGGTGCTCGTCGAGGAGGTGGGCTGCGAGGGGCTGCACGCCGACAGGCCGAGCAGCGCCCCGGCGACGAGCAGCGCTCCGACCAGGCGGCGTCGATTCCCCACGCCTGATGTGTACCAGCTGGCCGACCCGTCGCTCGCCATCGCTAGGGGAACAGGCCGCGCAGCGAGGTCGCCTCGGCGACGCGCTCGAGGCCGAGCGCGACCGCGGCGCGCCGGAGCGTCACCTTCAGCTCGTCGGCGCGGCGGTAGGTGTCGTCGAAGGCCTTGGTCATCATCCTCGTGAGACGGGCGGCGACGACGTCGGCCTCCCAGGCGAAGCCCTCCCGGTCCTGTGCCCACTCGAAGTAGGAGGCCATCACGCCGCCGGCGTTGGCGAGCACGTCGGGGACGACGACGATGCCGCGCCGCTCGAGCACCGGGTCGGCGGCGGGGACCGTCGGGCCGTTCGCCGCCTCGATGAGGACCTTCGCGCCGAAGTGCTCCGCGACCTCGGCGGTGATCACGCCGCCGAGCGCGGCGGGGACGGCGAGTTCGCACTCGAGGGCGAAGATCGCCTCACGCGCGAGCGGATCGGCCGTCGGGAAGCCGGCCACGGTGCCCGTCCTCGCGACGTGCTCGGAGAGGGCGGCGGGGTCGAGCCCCGCGGGGTTGTGGACGGCGCCCTGCACGTCGGCCACCGCGATCACCCGCATCCCGAGCGAGGTGAGCAGGTAGACGAGGGGGCCGCCGACCTTCCCGTAGCCCTGGACGACGGCACGCGCCCCGGTGAGCTCCATGCCGAGCTCGGAGAAGAGCGCCTTCGTGCAGATCGTCACGCCCGTCGAGGTCGCACCGACGTGACCGTGGCTGCCGCCAAGGGCGATCGGCTTGCCGGTGACCACCCCCGGCGTGGAGCGCCCCTGGATCATCGAGATCGTGTCCATCACCCACGCCATCACCCGCGCGTCGGTGTTCACGTCCGGGGCGGGGACGTCGCGGTCGGGGCCGAGGATCGTCGCGACGTCGAAGGTGTAGCGGCGCGTCAGCCGTTCGAGCTCGCTCAGCGAGAGGGTGCCGGGGTCGATGCGCACCCCCCCCTTCGCGCCGCCGAAGGGGATGTCGACGACCGCGCACTTGATCGTCATGTCCGCCGCGAGCGCGGTGACCTCGTGCACGTCGACGTCGGGGTGGAAGCGGATCCCGCCCTTGCCGGGGCCACGGCTCGTGTCGTGGTGGATGCGCCAGCCGGTGTACACCTCGATCGTCCCGTCGTCCCGGCGGATCGGCACCGCGACCTCGAGGATGCGCTCCGGGTTGGTGATAAGGCGGGCGGTGCCGGCGTCGATGCCCGCCAGCGCGACGCCGTCGGCGATCCGCTCCTTCACCGCCTCCCAGGCGTCGTAGGAGCCGGCCTGCGACGGGACGGGGATCTCGGGCGCACTCGGGTTCGGCGCATCGCGCCGGAAGCGGGCGCGGGCGGGCGTCGTCGGGCTCACGCGCCCCCTCCGGCCGCGGCGTGGCCGAGGGCGTGCTCCGGCGCGGAGAGGCGCTCGTGGGCCTCGCTCTGATCGATGAGCGGCGAGGTGCTGAGGATGAAGAGGCCGAGGACCATCACGCCGAGGGCGAGCACCTCGAGCGCGGTCCGTGCGCCGCCGTGCTGCAGGTGGTCGTCGAAGAGCCAGATGCCCATCACGATGCTCGAGAGCGGGTTCACGATGAGCAGCGCCGACTGGGACGCCGCGACCGGCCCCGCGTTCAGCGCGTGCTGGCTGAGGACGAGGCCGAGGAGACCCGCCCCGGCAACGCCGTACGCCTCGAAGTGGGTGAAGACGAAGCCGGGCCCGCGCCCCCACTGCTCGGCGACCGCCTTGATGCAGGCGGCGGTGAGGGCGAAGGCGATCGCCGCCGCGACGCCGGTGCAGGCCGCCCGCCAGGCGCGCGGGCCCCGACGGCCGGCCGACGAGGCGAGGACGATCGCGCCGCCGCTCGCGATGAGGAGCAGCCACCAGTCCTGCCGGCTCGGCGAGGAGCCGCCGCCCGAGGAGGAGCTCAGCGCGAGGAAGCCCCCGAGGCCGACGGCCGTGCCGCCGGCGCCCGCCCACTCCCGCCAGCCGAGGTGGAAGTGGAAGCCGACGCTCAGCACGGCGAGCAGGAAGACGATCTCGGTGACCATGATCGGCTGCACGGTCGAGAGGTTGCCGCCGGCCAGCGCGAGGGCCTGGAGGAGGAAGCTCGCCGTCGTGAGCGCCAGGCCGGCGTACCAGATCGGTCGCCGGAGCGCGCCGGCCATCATCGCCCGGGTCGAGCTGCCCGAGGTCCCCGCCTGCTCGAGGCCGAGGCGCTCGAGGACGGTCGCGAGGGCATTGGCGAGCGCCGCCAGCAGGGCCAGCGCGATGACCATCGACGTGTTTATAGCCGAGGGACCGGCCCCCCGCTGCCGAGGGTCAGGCGGGGAGGCTCTCGACGACCTCGTAGGCGAGCTCCGCGTCGCCGAGCGCGAGCAGCTCGAGCTGCTCCCCCTGGGCTCCGGGGAGGCGCCAGCTCCGCCGGTGTTCGACGCAGGGGCCGAGCGCCCCGAGCGCCGCGAGGTGCTCCGGGGTGGCGTAGCCCTTGTTCTGCTCCCACCCGTAGCCGGGGTGGTGCTCGGCGAGGCCGACCATCAGCGCGTCCCGCTCCACCTTGGCGAGCACGCTCGCCGCCGAGGAGGAGGCGCAGGTGAGGTCCGCTTTCACCTGCAGCACGACGCGCCGGGGCGCCGCGGCGAGGGGCGAGGCGGCGGCGCGAGGCGGCCGCGAGAGCCAGTCGTAGTTGCCGTCGAGCAGGACGACGTCGGGCTCGACGGGGAGCGTGGCGATCGCCCGCTCACCCGCGAGGCGGAGCGCGGCGAGGATCCCGAGCGCGTCGATCTCCGCCGCGCTCGCATGCCCGACCGCGCTCGCGAGCGCCCAGTCGAGGATGCGCGGGACGAGCGACTCGCGTCGAGCCGGGGTGAGCAGCTTGGAGTCACGCAGCCCGCGCGGCGGGCGGCGGTGCACCGAGTCGATGAGCACGACGCCGGCGCTCACCGGGCCGCCGAGCGCTCCGCGGCCGACCTCGTCGGCGCCGACGAGGAGGGTCGGGCCGTCGCCGAGGAGCTCGCCCTCGCGCCGGAGGTTCGGGGGCTTCGAGGTCACCGCGGGCACCAGCGCGCCATCGCGCCGACCCTATCCCCGATCGCCACCGGGGCTCTGGAACTCGGGCTTCGCGGCGCGGCCCATCAGCAGCGGGATGCTGTCGATCGGGGCCGAACGCCCTTCGAGCACCGCGAGCACCTGCTCGGCGACGGGCGCCTCGACGCCCGCGCGGCGGGCCAGGGCGACGACGGGGGCGCAGCTCTCGGCCCCCTCGGCGACCATCGAGGTGGCGCGACGTGCGGCGTCGGGCGTGCTTCCCTCGGCGAGCGCGACGCCGAGCGCGAAGTTCCGGCTCTTGTCGCTCGTGCAGGTGGCGACGAGGTCCCCGAGGCCGGCGAGGCCGGCGAAGGTCTGCTGCTCGCCGCCGAGCGCGACCCCGAGGCGAGCGAGCTCCGCGAGGGCGCGGGTGATGAGCGCGGCGCGCGTGTTGTCGCCGAAGCCGAGGCCCATCGCCATCCCGCAGGCGATGGCCATCACGTTCTTCACGACGCCCGCCACCTCGCAGCCGATGACGTCCCGGTTGGTGTACACCCGGAGGCGCTCGCTCGAGAAGAGCTCCTGCAGCTCGCGGCCGACCCCGTCGTCGGCGATCGCCACCACCGACGCCGTCGGCTGCCCGTCGAAGACCTCGGCGGCCAGGTTCGGCCCGGTGAGCACCCCGTACGGACGCCCCGGCCAGCAGCCGGCGATGACCTCCGTCGCCCGCAGCGCGCTCTCCCGCTCGAGGCCCTTGGTGAGGCTGAGGACCGGCACCCCCGGCGCCGGGCCGCCGCAGGCGGTGAGCACCGCCCGCAGCCCCTGACTCGGCACCGCGACGACGACGAGCGAGGCGCCAGCGAGCGCCTCGTCGAGGTCGGCCGTCGCGCTGAGCGCCTCGGACAGACGACGCTCGCCGAGGTAGGTGGCGTTCGTCTGCCGCTCCCGCACCTCCTGCGCGATCGCCTCGCGTCGCGCCCACAGCGTCGTCGGAACCTTGCGGACCAGCAGATCGGCGATCGTCGTCCCCCACGAGCCGGCGCCGACGACCGCGACGCGCGTCATCGACGGCAGGCCGCTGTCGGGGGGCGGGGTCGCATCACGGAAACGGTAGCGGCGGTCGCAGGGCACCCGAGGAGGGTGACGGACGGGGCGCCTTCCTAGACTCCGCCGACGTGCGCGCCCTCCTCGTCCCCGTGAAGTCCTTCCGCGAGGCCAAGCACCGCCTCGCGCCCCTCCTCGGCCCCGAGCAGCGGGCCGCGCTCGCCCGCGACCTCGGGGCGCGCGTCCTCGCCGCCGCCGGCGACTGCCCCACCCACGTCGTCTGCGACGACGACGAGGTGGCGGACTGGGCGGTCGCGCACGGCGCCTCGGTGCTGTTCACGCCGGGGCTCGGCCTCTCGGGGGCAGTGACCACCGGCGTCGCCCACCTCGCGACGACCGGCGTCGACACCGTCACCGTGGCGCACGCCGACCTCCCCCTCGCATACGGTCTCGACCGCTTCGGTGAAGATGGCGAGGTGACCCTCGCCCCCGACCGCCGCCTCGACGGGACCAACCTCGCCTCGGTGCCGGCGCGCTCCGGCTTCACCTTCTCCTACGGCCCCGGCTCCTTCCGCCGCCACCGCGCGGAGGGGGAGCGCCTCGGCCTCACGGTGCGGGCCGTGCACGACTGGCGCCTCGCCTCCGACGTCGACACCCCCGCCGACCTCGCCCTCCTCGAGCGCGAGGCGGGCCTCGACCTCACGGGAGCCGCGAGCGGGCGCGCCGCGGCGGCAGAGGGCCGGTGACGACGCGCAACCTCGCGGTCCCCGGGAGGGCGCTCGCGATCGGGGCACACCCCGACGACGTCGAGTTCGGCTGCGGAGCGACGCTCGCCAAGTGGGCGGCGGCGGGCACGGAGATCTTCCACCTCGTCCTCACGGACGGGTCGAAGGGGACCTGGCAGGCGGACCAGGACCCGACCGAGCTGGTTGCCCGCCGCCAGGTGGAGCAACGCGCCGCGGCGCGCGCCCTCGGCGGCGGCGAGGTCGTCTTCCTCGGGTGGCCCGACGGCGAGCTCGAGTCCGGCCTGCGTCAGCGCTTCCAGGTCGCCGGGTGGATCCGGCGCCTCCGCCCGGACGTCGTCCTCGGCCACGACCCCTGGAAGCGCTACCGGCTGCACCCCGACCACCGCAATGCCGGCTTCCTCACGACCGACGCCATCGTCGCGGCGCGCGACCCGCTGTTCTTCCCCGAGCTCGACGCCCCGCCGCACCGCCCGAGCGAGCTCCTCCTCTGGGAGGCGGACGAGGTCGACCACCTCGAGGAGGTCGCCGCGACCTTCGACGCGAAGATCGCCGCGCTGCTCGCGCACGAGAGCCAGTTCCACACGACGATGCGGATCACTGACGGCGGCGCCGCGAGCGAGGAGCACGCAGCGTTCGTGGAGCGGATGCGCGCCCGCCTGCTCGACTTCGGGGCCCCCGAGGGCCTCGGCCCCTGCGAGGGCTTCAAGCGGCTCGACCGCCTGTAGCCCGCGCCGGCGACCGGCTCAGCGCTTGGTGGGCGCCTTCTTGGCGGTGCCCTTCTTCGCGACCGCCTTCTTCACGACCGCCTTCTTCACGGCCTGCTTGGCGACGGCCCTCTTCGCCGTCACCTTCTTGGCCACGGCCTTCGCGGCGACGACCTTCTTCGCCGGCGCCTTCTTCGCGACCGCGGGCGCCTTCTTCGCGGGCGCCTTGGCGACGGCCTTGCGACCGCCCGGCTTGGCCGGGGCGCTGCGCGAGTTGAGGTCGGCCTTCAGGGTCACACCGGGGGTGAAGCCGATGCCCTTGGAGGCCTTGATGCGCACCGCGGCGCCGGTCTGGGGGTTGCGTCCCTGGCGCGCCCTGCGCTCGCGCAGCTTGAAGGTCCCGAAGCCGGTGATCCGCACCGCCGCGCCCGAGCGGACCCCGGCGGTCACCTCGTAGACGAGCGCGTCGAGCGCTGCCTCGGACTGCTGCTTGGTCAGTCCGGCATCGCTGCTGATCGCCTCGATGAGCTCGGTCCTGTTCACCGCCACCTCCGTGTCGACTTGGGTGCGGCAATGAAAGAGGATCGGCGCACGTGTTGCAAGCACCCCACCCGCCGGCCGGCGCGAGGGAGCGGGGCGGGGCGGCCTTCCGCCCCCCTCAGGCACGAGGTGGCGACGCCCCGGAGGTAGCCGCGTCGGTAGCGGGCCGGGAGAGGATCGCCTCCGTGCGAGCACTCCCGCACCCCCCTCCGGTGGCCGAGGACCGCCTGCTCGCGGCGGCGCGCGTGCACCGCGACGGCCTCTATTGCGGGTGGGGGACACACGGGCCGGTCTTCGCCGCGCCCGAGCAGTGCGCCCTCGTCCTCGGCCCGCCGCGCTCGGGGAAGACGACCGCGGTCGTCGTCCCGAACGTCCTCGCGGCGCGCGGCAGCGTGGTGTGCATCTCGACCAAGGGGGACGTCCTCGAGGCGACGGCCGGAGCACGCGCCCGGCGCGGGCCGGTCTTCGTCTTCGACCCCTCAGGCGAGCGGGCCGACCGCAGCGGGGCGCTCGCCGTCTCCTGGTCGCCACTCGACCGCGCCGCCGGCTGGGACCGCGCGGTGCTCGCCGCCGAGGCGATGGTCGGGGCGAGCGGGACGGCGCGGGTGGGCGAGCACTCGCACTGGGGGGAGCGGGCGGGGGCGCTGTTGTCGAGCCTCTTCCACGGTGGCGCCCTCGCGCGGATGACGATGGCCGAGGTCTGCTCGGCGGTCGACCGAAGGTCCCCCGAGCGCCTGCTCGCCGCGCTCAGCGACGGTGAGGCGACCGTCGCTCGCGACGTGCTGAACGGCATCCTCGACACCGACGCCCGCGAGCAGAGCGGCATCTGGTCGACCGCCTCGGGGGTGCTGCGCGCCTACCGCACGGGGGCGGCGCGGGCGAGCAGCGAGGGGCGCCCGCTCCCGATGGAGGAGCTCGTCCGCGGCCCCGCGACCCTCTACATCGTCGCCGGCTCGGAGCAGCAGGAGCACCTCGCGCCGATCGTCGCGGGCCTCGTGCGCGACCTCCGCAGCGTCACCTACGAGCGCCACTGGGCCCTCGCGGGGACGAAGGCCCCGCCGCTCCTCCTCGTCCTTGACGAGCTGGCGAACATCGCCCCCCTCCACGACCTCCCCGTCCTTGTCGCCGAGGGGGCGAGCCAGGGGCTGCTCACCCTCGCCTGCCTGCAGGACCTCTCCCAGGCGCGGGCCCGCTGGGGGGTCGCGGCAGAGGGCTTCTTCTCCCTTTTCGGCACGAAGCTGGTGCTCGGCGGCGTCGGCGACCGAGGCACCCTCGAGACCCTCTCCCTCCTCGCCGGGGAGCACGACGTCGCCCACCGCAGCGTGAGCCGCGGCCGGCCGCGGCTGCGCGGCGGTGGCGGGGTGCAGCGCACGCTCACCACCCGCCGGGAACGCCGTCTCGCCCCCGACGCGGCCTCAACCCCCGGCCCCGGCGTCGCCTACTGCGTCTTCGGCACGACGATCGGGCGCGTCGCGCTCCCCCCGTGGTTCGGCCCTCCCCCGCCGCAGCTCGCGTCGCGCGCACGCTGATCCCGCCGCCCTTCACCGCCCGCGGCCCAGCTCGCGCCCCGCGACGAGGCTCGGGGAGGGGCGCTCACGAGCGGGGGCGGCGAGCGACCACTCGGCGAGGGCCGCCCGCCGCCAGCGGGCGCGCGCCGCAGGGTCGAGCGCCGGCGCCCCGAGGCGCGAGACGAGCGAGCGGGGGGCGGCGATCTCCTCGAGCACGCCGCCGCCCGTCGGCTGCGCGACGACGAGGTGCAGCCGGCGGCGGTCCTCCACCCGACCGAGCCCGCCGCCCAGCAGCCGCGCCGGGCCGAGCACGACGACCGACGCCGCCGGCGCGGCGCGCAGCGACCTCACGACGAGCTGCGGCGGCACGCAGCCCGCGCCGGCGAGCGCGGGGTCGGCGGAGACGGCGACGACCCCGTCGCGCGTCGCCGCGCTCCGCACCCGCTCGAAGACCGCCAGCAGCTCCTCCGGGCCGGCCGCCCGAAGGACGCGCACCTCGCCGACGCGCTCGAGGCGTGGCGGCTCACGGCCGGCGGGGAGGAGGCCGGCGCCGACCGGCGCCTCCCGGTCGAGGACCAGCACGGGGAGGCGGGACGACCGGGCGAGCAGCGCGTGCAGGGCCGCCGGCGTGAACTGCTGCGGGCCGAAGACGACGAGGGGCCCTTCTGCGGGACGCGCCCCCGCGGGATGGGCGCTCTCCACGCCGCTCAGCGCCTCGAGGTGCGCCGCCAGCCCGGCCGTCGGGGCGAAGCCGGAGAGGCGAGCCGCCGCGGGCGCGGCTGAGAGGCGCGCGAGCGAGGCGAAGTCGGCGACGCGGTAGAGGCCCGGGCCGGGGAGCGCACCGCCCGGCAGCTCCGCCGCGCCGGCGAGGCGGTCGCGGTTCTCGGCGTGGAGGCGCGCCGCCTCGCGGTTCAGGTAGCTGGGCACGATGCGGGCCGCCGGGATCGCGCGGGCGGCGCCGTGGCGGCGCCCGCCCTCGCCGAGGCGCACCACCGGGCCGTCGGCGAGCAGCTCGTCGACGGCGCCCTCGACGGCGGCCACCGCGGCACCGCGGGGAAGGGCCGCACAGGTCGCCCGCACGAGCTCGTCGCGGGTGAAGCGCCCGGGGAAGCCGGCCGCGCTCCGCGCCGCGGCCGGCCCCGCCTCGGTCGCGGCCACCGGAGGGGCGCCAGCGGCGCGCAGGCGCTGCAGGTCGCTCGCGGCGATCCCCGACCCGGCGCCGCGGCGTGACCACTGCCCGGCGAGCTCCTCCGCACCGAGGGTGCGGTCCTTCTCGGCGCGCGTCCTCTCGGCGGCGAGCGCCACCGCGCCGCGGCCGCCGCCTCCGTGGCGCGAGAGCTCCTCGGCGATCTCGCCCGAGCGCCGGGAGAAGGCGGCGAGCGCGTGCTGCGGGAAGCCGCTCAGGTCGTTGAAGCCGCGCCCCTGCTCGCGCCAGACGACGCCGAGCTCACGGCTCAGCTCGTGGCGCAGCGCGCAGCGATAGAGGGCGCCGGCCGTGCCGGCGTGCTCGTAGAGCCCCCTCCCGTCGAGCGCCGAGTAGGCGCCCCCCGCCGGGGCGGCGAGGTTCGCGACGAGCACGTGGCTGTGCAGGTGGGGGTCGTTGCTGCGACTGGTGCGGTGCAGGAAGGCAGCCGCCGCGAGGCCGCTCGCGGGGAGCACCGCTGCCCCGGCCGCCGGGCGGCGGCGCACCACCGCCCCCTCCCGCTCGAGGTAGCCGAGCGCCGCGGCGACGCTGCGGCGGTGCGCCTCGAGCACGGCGGGCGACTCGCCGTCGAGGAGGGCGAGGAGGCTCACCGACTTCGGCGCCGCGAAGGTGCAGTCGTAGGCGAGGACGCGCACCCGCTCGTGGCCCGGCGAGAGGATCTCCCCGGTCGCGGGGTCCACGCCAGCGAGCAGCGCCGGCAGCGTCGCCCGGTCGGCCGGGAGGCCCTCGAGGCCGAGCGCCGCCGCGAGGGAGCCGAGGTAGCGGCCGACGGCCTCCCCCCGCTCCACCTCGATGCGCGCCGCGTCGAGGTAGTAGCCCAGGCCGTCCCGCTTGACCTTGTAGAGCCGCAGCACGCGGCGCAAGGTACGGAGCGGCCTCCCGCGCCCCCTACCGGTAGCGGGCGAGCGCCGCGGTGGCGGCCTTGGACCGCGCGCCGGCGAGCTCGGGGGGGTCGAGCACCTCGGCGGCGTCGCCGAGGCGCAGCAGCAGGCGGCCGAGCCAGCGCTCGTCGGCGACGGCGACCGCGACCACCACCTTCCCGTCGCCCGCCTCCTCGGCGGGCCCGGTGGCGAAGCGCTCGAGGGCGGGGGCCTCGGACGCCGAGACGGCGATGCGCGCGACGCGCGTCCCGCCACCGCCGGCAAAGGCGCGCGGCCCGGCGAGCTCGGGAGGCGCCGTGCGGGGGGTGCCGGTGCTGCCGGTCGGCCGCACCGCGGCGATCCGCTCGACCTGGAAGCGCCGCCAGTCGCCGGCGAGGTGGCAGAAGGCGTCGAGGTAGAAGTGCCCCTCGCGCGCCGCCACCGAGTACGGCTCGACGACGCGCGTCGTCTCCTCGCCGCGGTTCGCCCCGAGGTAGTCGATCTCGACGAGCTCGCACTCGGCCGCGGCGCGCCGCAGCACCCCGAGGTGCGGAGGGACCTCGAGCTCGACCTGCACCCGGTCCTCGCCGAGCGCCGCCTCGAGCTTGCCGAGGGCACGGCCGAGCGGCCCGTCGGGGTCTGCACCCGGCACGGCGAGGAGGGCGCGCGCTGCTGCGGCGACGGCGAAGCCCTCGTCGGGGGTGAGGCGGGGGGGCCGGCGCAGCGGCTCGAGGCCGTAGGCCGAGACGCGGTCCTCGTCGATCACGAGCTCGAGGAGCTGGTCGGGGGTGTAGGGCGGGAGGCCGCAGCAGGCGGCGAGCTCGAGGTCGGCGACGAGCGCCTGCTCGTTCACCCCGAAGCGCGCCGCCAGCTCCGCGAGCGGCGCCTCGCCGACCTCGGCGAGGTGGCCGAGGATGGCGAGCAGCCGGCGCAGGCGCGCCCCGGCGTCGAGCACCTCGCCCGTGCCCTCGGGGCTCACCGCGCCCCCTCGAGGGCGTGCACCATCTTGTCGACGAGGGCGCTCGGTGAGCGCACCACGACGGCGTCGCCGAGGCCGAGGAGGTAGGCGACGAGCGCCTCCTCGTCCCCGGTGCGGAAGGTGAGCTCGACCGATCCGTCCTCGGCGGTCGCGGCCCGCGCCGCCGAGCCGATCGTCTGGCGGACCTGGCGGGCGACGCGCACGTCCGCGTCGAGGACGACCTCCGTCGCCCCCTCGCCGCCGTCGCTGCCGCCGAGCGGCGAGAAGCGCAGCTCGGCGGCGACGTCGAGGCCCTCCGGGACCCGGTAGGCGTCGGGCTCCCCCGCCGTCACCTCGCCGGCGATACGGTCGACCCGGAAGGTGCGCAGCCCGCCGGCGCCCTCGTCGTCGCCGACCAGGTACCAGCAGCCCTCCCGGAAGACGAGGCCGTAGCCGGCGACGAGGCGCTCCCGCCCGTGGTAGCCGAAGCGCGCCCGGGAGCGGTCACGGATCGCCTGCTGGAGGTGGCCGAGCGCGGGGAGCGAAGGTAAGAGCGCGAGCGGGGGGGCGTCGGGGGCGGCCGCGCCGAGCTTCTGGGCAACGTCGCCGGGGCTCGCTCCCTCGAGGCGCACCGCGACGAGCGCGAAGCCGAGCGCCTCGGCCTCCTCGGGGGTGAGGTCGAGGTCCGCCAGATAGTAGTCCTCGGGGCGGATGCGGTAGCCCGCCTGCTCCTCGCCCTCGAGGCGCTCGACGGCGACCGGGATCCCGTTGTCGCGCAGCGTCCGCTTGTCGCGTTCGAAGGCCTGGCGAAGGGCCCCCGCTTCTGGCGGGTAACCTGCTACTGCGCCGCCGATCTCGCGAAGCGACAACGGCCGGGATGTCTCGAGCAGCGCGAGCACGAGGTTCGTGATCCGCTCGAGTCGGCTGATCCGTGGCGCCACGACTGCAATCTAAGCGCCACACCGCGCGCGGTCCCGAGGGGCCGCGCACTTGGCGCACTACACACAGAGGGAACGAACTGTTGGGAACGCGCGACGAACTGCGCAACGTGGCGATCATCGCCCATGTCGACCATGGCAAGACCACGCTCGTCGACGCGATGCTGCGGCAGGCGGGCACCTTCCACGAACGAGAGGTCGTCGTCGAGCGGGTGCTCGACTCGATGGACCTCGAGCGCGAGAAGGGCATCACGATCCTCGCCAAGCTCGCCTCGTTCCGCTTCGGGTCGCGGCGGGTGAACATCGTCGACACCCCCGGCCACGCCGACTTCGGCGGCGAGGTCGAGCGCGGCCTCGCGATGGTCGACGGAGCGATGCTCCTCGTCGACGCCGCGGAGGGGCCGCGCCCCCAGACGCGCTTCGTGCTGCGGAAGGCGTTCGAGTCGGGGCTGCCGGTGATCCCGGTCGTGAACAAGGTCGACCGTGCCGACGCGCGCATCGCCGAGGTGGTCGACGAGACCCTCGAGCTCTTCTTCGACCTCGACGCCCCCGAGAGCCAGCTCGACATCCCCTTCCTCTTCGGGAGCGCCCGCGACGGCTGGCTGACCACCGAGATGCCCGACGGCCCGGTCCGCACGCCACCCGCCGGCGGCAGCCTCGCCCCCCTCCTCGAGCTGCTCTTCAGCAAGCTTCCCGCTCCCTCGTACACCGACGGGGCGCCGCTGCAGGCGCTCGTCACCAACCTCGACGCCTCCCCCTATCTCGGCCGCCTGGCGCTCTGCCGCGTCGTCGAGGGGACGCTGCGGCGGGGACAGAGCGTCGGCTGGTGCCGCCACGACGGCCGCATCGAGCGCGCCAAGGTGGTCGAGCTCTTCGTCCCCGAGGGACTCGAGCGCGTGAGCGTCGAGGAGGCCCGCGCCGGCGAGCTCGTCGCCGTCGCCGGCATCGACGAGGTCACCGTCGGGGAGACCCTCGCCGACCCCGAGCAGCCCGTCGCCCTCCCCGTGCTGCACGTCGACGACCCGAGCCTGACGATGACCATCGGGGTCAACAGCTCGCCGATGGCCGGCCGCGAGGGCAGCAAGCTCACCGCCCGGCTGCTCGGCACCCGCCTCGCGCAGGAGGCGATCGGCAACGTCGCCATCCGGGTCCTTCCGACCGGACGCGCCGACACCTTCGAGGTGCAGGGCCGCGGCGAGCTCGCGCTCGCCGTGCTCGTCGAGCTGATGCGCCGCGAGGGCTTCGAGCTCACGGTCGGCAAGCCCGAGGTGCTGACGCGCATGATCGACGGCGTGCTCTGCGAGCCGGTCGAGCAGCTCTCGATCGAGGTCCCCGAGGAGCATCTCGGCGCGGTCACCCAGCTGCTCGCGAAGCGCAAGGCCAAGGTGCAGCGGATCGTCCACCACGGGACCGGCTGGGTGCGCCTCGACCACGAGGTGACGGCGCGCGGGCTGATCGGGATCCGCGGCGAGCTCCTCACCCAGACGCGGGGCACCGCCCAGCTGCACCACGCCTTCTCCGGCTACGCCCCCTACAGCGGCGAGATCCGCACCCGCCAGAGCGGGTCGATGATCGCCGACCGCACCGGCCCCACCACCGCCTACGCGCTCGCCAGCCTCGCGGAGCGGGGGACGATGTTCGTCGGGCCGGGCGAAGAGGTCTACGAGGGGATGGTCGTCGGCGAGAACAGCCGCACCGACGACATGGACGTGAACCCGACGCGCGAGAAGAAGCTCACCAACATGCGCTCGTCGAACCAGGACGAGCTCGTCCGGCTGACGCCCGCGACGCGGCTCAGCCTGGAGCAGGCGCTCGAGCACGCGGACGAGAGCGAGTGCGTCGAGGTCACCCCTTCCTCGGTGCGCCTGCGCAAGATCGTCCTCAGCCAGCAGGACCGCTCCAAGGGCCGGAAGGGCGCCCGCGCCGCGAGCCAGGTCTCCTGAGCCGCTGCCGAGGGCACAGCCAATCCGCGGCTGATCACGACGAGGGGGACGGGCCCCCTTCTGCAGCGACCTGCTGCCCGAAGGGGGCCGTCCGAACCTGAGGTGCCTGCTCCCTACTTGAAGTAGTTGCCCACCGAGCTCGCCATCTGGGTGTAGACGGCCGTGAGCGAGCCGCTCGCCGTGAGCTTCAGGAGCTGGAACCCCTCCGGCGGCCAGTTCCACTGGTTGAACACCAGCTGACCGGCCGCTCCCTCGTACTGGATCTTCTTCCCCGCCTTCAGGTCGGCGACCGCCTGGGCGTAGTTCCCAACCACCACGCCGCCGGGGTTGTCGGTGCCCTTCTTGATGTCCTGCACGTAGACGCTCGGGCTCGAGGAGTGCGTCTCGTCCATCGCGAGGGCCATGATGTCCAGCCCGTCGTAGAGGTCGTACTGCGGCGGCACCGGGGTCCCCGCCTTCGGGTCGGCCCTGGTCCACTGCGGAGATGAGGTTGACGAGCGTGCTCTTGCCGGCGCCGTTCGGGCCGATCAGGCCGGTCACCTTGCCGCGCTCGATCTCGAGGGTCGCCCCGTCGACGGCCCGCACCCCGCCGAAGGCGCAGCTCACGTCCTCGCAGACGAGGAGCGGCTCAGCCACGGGAGCACGCCGTCCCAGAGATGGACGCCTGGCCCTGCAGCGCGGTCGAGCTCAGCTCCCGGCCACGCTCGCACCGCCAACGCGCCTTTCGCTCGGGGAGCAGCCCCTGCGGGCGGAACCACAAGAAGGCGAGCAGCGCGACGCCGTAGGTGATCCGCTGCAGGGCGTACCCGAGCTGCGGGTCGGAGGAGATGCCGGGGAGGAAGCCGATCCCCTGGCCGACCACCACGTAGGTCATGAAGGTGCCGAGCGCGAGGCCGTAGTTGTTGCCCCGCCCGCCGATGATCATCGCCGCCGCGGCGGGGAAGATCTCGGCGAAGGACCACGGCTCGACGCCCCACACCGTGACGTAATCGGCGAGCAGCCCCCCGAGAGCGCCGCCAGCGCCCCCCGCAGACGGTCGCGATCAGCCGCACCCGGCGGGGTTGATGCCGAGGGTCGTGGCGGCCGACTCGTTCTCGCGGATCGCCCGCGCGGCGCGGCCGAGCGGTGAGCGGACGAAGCGCTCGCAGAAGATGAAGGTCGCCACCCCGGCGACGGCGCAGATGCCGAGGAAGATGTACTGGTAGCTCTCGAACGAGCTCGTGAGCGAGACGAGCGGCTGCGGAATGAGGTCGAGGCCGTTCGCGCCGCCGAGGAAGTTCGGGAAGCCGTCGACGAGCGTCCAGGAGATCGTGAGCAGCGCGATGGTCATGATCGCCAGGTAGTGGCCGCGCGCCAGCCCTCTGCAACTTTTTCCCGAGCGCGGGCTCCCGAAACCTGCCGATGCCGCGGGGAGGCCGGGGCCGGCCGCGCCGGCGTGCAGATGATCAGCGGTGGTGTCGCACGGCGAGGGGGCGTGACCGCGTGCCCCGGGCGCCCGGCGACCGTCCTTCGTGACCGACGGTCAGGCGAGCACCTTGGAGAAGCGCAGCAGCGGGCGATAAAGGACGAGGGTCCCGAGCACTGCGTCGCTCTTCGCGTCGACCGCGACGACGGCGAAGCGCCCGCGCTCGCGCCCGACGGGCCAGCCCGAGCGCACCGCGCCTGAGGAGAAGCGGCCGCGGTAGTTGACCGCGCAGACCGCGTCCCTGGCCTCGGCGAGCGCGCGTGGCGGGCGCGCGCCCGAGTGCTCGGCGCGGTGCAGCGCGCTCACGAGGGCCTGAGCGGCGAGGTAGCGCACGCCGTCGTAGACGCCGCGGCCGCCGACAGCGTCCTTGGCCACCGCGAGCGCGCGGAAACAGGGGCTCGAGTTCGTGCCGAGCGCGTCGCGTGGCGAGGTGCAGCCACTCAGCGCCAGGGCGAGGGCGAGGGCGAGCAGGAGGAGGGCCCGACGGTGGCTGGGGCTCGGGGGTTTCATCTGGCCACCTCCTCGGGGGACAGTGAGGTCACGGCGCCCACCTCGCCGAGGTGCGCGGCGAAGTGCGCTCGCGCCCGGTCGGCACGACGGTCGGCGACCGCGAGCACTGCGAAGGTGAGCCAGCCGACCGGTAGGTAGCCCCAGAAGCTCACGATCCGGTAGCAGAGGACGGCGGTGACCGTCGACAGCTCGCTGCCACCGAAGGCGACGAGGGCCACGGTGAGGCTGCCCTCGACCACGCCGAGGCCGCCCGGGGTGATCGGCAGGTTGGCGGCGAGCTGCGCCGCGCCGTAGGCGATGAGGAGGCCCCTCCAGGGGACGGGCGCCCCGACCGCGAGGAAGCAGGCGGTGAGCGCCCCGCAGTCAAAGGCCCAGTTGCCGACGGCGGCGAGGACGGTGGCTCCGAGGTCGCGCCACCCGAGCTGCACCGCGGTGAGGCGCTCGAGGAGGTCAGCGACGATGTGCACCGCCTCGCGCCGCGGGCGGCCGGTGAGGCGGCGCAGGGCGCTCAGGAGGACGACCACCACGTGCGCGAGCCAGCGCCGCTGCCAGACGACCGCGTCGGCGACGAGTGAGATCACGAGCACTCCGAGCACCACGCCGACGAGGTCGTAGCTCGTGCTCTCCTCCACCGCGAGGGCCACGCCCGCCGTCGCGACCAGGCCGAGGCCGAGCGCCGCGCAGACGAGCGTGGCGAGGAGGACCCAGAGGGCGAGCGCGTCGTCGGCACCCTTGCGGCGGTAGCGGCGGAACGCGTAGACGCTCGCGAAGGCGGGGCCGGCGGGGACGGAATTGGCGAGCGCCCCCGCCGCGAGGGTGAGCAGGGTGGCGAACGCGGCGCTGACACGCACGCCCCCGGCGCGCAGCAGCCGCCGCTGCAGCAGGCCGAAGCAGACGAACGACGCGACCTCAAAGGCGGCGGCGACGAACAACCATCCGAGGCGCAGGTGCGAGAGGGCCTTCGAGGCCCCGATGAGCTCGCCGCGCTGACCGTTCAGCGCCCACAGCACGAGGCCCCCGAGGGCGAGGCCGAGGCAGAAACGCGCGACCGCGAATCGCCTCGATCGCGTGGGCGCGGCCGCCGGGCTGACCACGGGGCAGGCTATCCCGCGCCGCCCGGGTGCATGGTCGGTTCAGGCGCCGGTCACGGGGAGGGCGCCGCTCGCGCCCGTGACCCCCGTGGCGCCGCTCACCCCGGTGACGCCCGTGGAGCCGGTCGCCCCCGTGACGCCGGTCACGCCGGTGGCGCCGGTCACGCCGGTGGCACCGGTCACCCCGGTCGCGCCGCTCGCCCCGACGGGCGTCGCCACCACCGGGCCGCGCAGCACGCGCGAGACCGCGAACCAGTCCGACTTCAGTCCGAGCGCCGCGGTGAAGGAGCCGGCGCCGACGCGCAGGTCCGTGCGGGTGCCGCGCAGCAGCACGATGAGCGCCCGACCACCGAGCACACCGTCGTGGTTGCGCTTCATGACGCGCAACCCGACGAGCCTCCCCAAGCGGGGGTAGTGGCGCACGATCGACGCCGCGGTGAGCCTCTGACGCCACGTGTGGTTGGGATTGCACTGGAGCGCGTTGCCGGGCACCACGCAAGCGTCGCCGGCGTCCGGAACCGCCGGGAAGGCCCCCGGCGCGGTCCACCCTCCCGTCGAGGCGGAGAAGCGGGCGTCGACGACGGCGTTGCGGGCGCCGGTGAGGACCTGGCCCCCGGTGTCCGCGACGGCGAGGTCGGTGATCGCGTACTCGTAGTTCGCGCCGACATAGGCCTCGCACTGGTCGGTGTCGCAGATGTCGGCGTAGCCGTTCCAGCCACCGGCGGCAGCAGCGGCAACGGTGTAGGAACGGGCCGCGATGGCCTGCGCCTCAAGTGCCTGGAAGCCCCACGGCTCGCCCTGGGGAGCGCCCTCCGAGCCGCCGTCGGCCCCCCAGGAGGCCGACTCCTCGGCGGGGACGACGCCCGCGAGGTACGAGTCGAGCGGGAGGAGGTTGAGCGTGCGCGCGTAGCCCGAGCGGTCGTAGGCCTCGACGGCGCCACGCAGGACCTCGTCGACCCCGTCGTGGCGGCAGAGGGTGAGGAGCGCGCTGCGCGGCGCGCTCGGCGAACTGCTCGGCGGGTTGGCGATCGGATTGCTGAGGCCGGTCGCGACGGCGCTCGTCGACTGGCGGGCCGCGGAGCAGCTCGCGCCGAGATAGGCGTCGAAGGTGCCGTCCGGTTGGATCCGCAGGTCGACCGCCTCCCCCGCCGGCACCGTGAGTGCCCCCGGTGCGGGGGTCACGAGGCCGCTGTTGCCCGAGCCGCCCGAGCCCGAGGGGCCTGTGACCGAGCCAGTCGCGCCGCTCGCCCCCGAGCCGCCGCTGTTGCCCGTCCCGCCCGTCGCGCCGCTCACGCCGCTGGCTCCGGTCGCGCCGGTCGCGCCGGTCGCTGCCACTGTGCTGGTGGTCGTGGTGGTCGTGGTGGTGGCCGCCGGGAGGGGTCCGCTCGTCAGCGTGAAGCCGCTCGTCGAGGTGACGACGGGGTCGTAGCCGACGTTGGTCTTCAGGTTCAGGTTCTCGAGGATCACGACCCGCACCGGGGGATCGGGGTTCTCGCCGAGCGTCGCCAGGTTGGAGAGGGTCGTGCCGCCGTAGAAGTGGGAGAGGATCTGCGTCTCGGTCTCGTGGTACTGCACGGCGTCGCCGAAGTCGCCCCACTGGCCCATGCCGATCCCCGGCCCCCAGCCGTGCCCGGTGAGCACGATGGCGCGCGCCGTGCGGGTCGTGCCCTCGGCGGCGGGAGTGGCGACCACGGCGGCCGCGCCGACGAGCGTGGCGAGGCCCGCGAACGCCGCGAGCCGCGGCCGGGCGCGTCGGCTGCTGTTGTTGAAGTGCACAGTGGTGGCGATGTTACGCCAGGGACGACTGTGGCTCCTGCACCGGGCGCTCCAACGCGGCACGGATCGCCGCCCGGAAGGCAGCGCGGGCGCCCTCCAGGGTGTGCCCGGCGGCCTGTCGACGGGCGGCAGCGGCGAGCTGCGCACGGCGGCCCGGGTCGCGCAGCACCTCGTGCGCGGCGCTCGCCACGACCGCGGGCGACTTGTCCGCGAGCAGCACCCCACCACGGCCGACCGTTCCCGGGACGGCACCCGCGCGGTAGGCGACCACCGGGACCCCCCGCGACATCGCCTCGATGAGCGGGGCGCAGTAGCCCTCGTGGTCCGAGCAGCAGACGAACAGGTCGGCGTTCTCGTACTGCGCGACGAGTGCCCCCGGGCTCACCGACCCGGTGAACTCGACCGCCTCGCTGAGGCCGAGCCCCGCGACGAAGCGGCCGAGCGCGTCGCGGTAGGCGTGCCCCATCTCACGCCCCACGAGGTGCAGCCGGGCGGCCGGGTCGTAGCAGCGGCGGTAGCACGTGAAGGCCTTCACGATGTCGTGCAGCGCCTTGTGCGCGCCGAGCTGGCCGACGAAGAGCCAGTCGGCGCCCCCGCCGCGCTTCGCCGCGGCGAGGCGCGCGAGCTCGCCGTCGTCGGCTGTCGCCTGGAGGTTCGCGGCGTCGATCAGCACCGGGACGACCGTCACCTCGCGGAAGCCCTTCGCGACCAGCTCCTCGGCGTTGTAGGCCGAGTCGGCGAGCGCCCCATGCACGAGCGGCGCGAGCTGGCGCAGCTGCTCGCGGCCGAGTCGCGACTCGTCCGCGAGCGGCGGGATCCAGCGCTCGACGAGCTCGGCGGGGGTGATGTTGTGGTAGTCGAGGAGCTTCGGGCCGGGATGGCGGGCGAAGGTCTCGGCGACGGGGCTGCCGATCGAGGACTGGTAGAGAAGCCACTGCTCGCCGCCGGTGAGGCGCGGCAGCTCCGCGATGCGCCGGACGCGTCCCTCGGTGCCCGGCCCGAGGATCGCGGCGTAGATCTCGGAGGCGAAGCCGAGCTCGCGGAGGAGGCGCTGCGCCTCAAAGGCGTGGTTGGAGACCGCGTCGTGCTCGATGATCGCCGGGATCACCTGGTCGATGCGCTGCGGCGCGGTCACCGCCGCCACCGGATCATCGGGCGGCGACCTTGCGGATGGCGCGGTCGACGAGACGGGCGAGGCGGCCGAGCAGCGGACGGAGCGCCCTCGGTACGACCTTTCGCGCCACGCGTCGGGCGCGCGGCGCCCGCTCGGCGAGGGAGGGCACCGCGAGCGCGGCCCGCGCCGCCTCCTCGAAGCGGCGGGCGAGCTCGGCGTCGTCGGCTGCCGTCCACAGGCCCTTCGCTCGGAGCTCCTCCGCCGCGACGATCGCTGCCGCGGCGACCTCGCCGGGAAGGTCCTCCGCCGCGCCTTCGGGACGGGCCGTCAGCTCCAGGGGGCGGCCCCGGCGCTCGGCCTCACGGGGGCGTCACCTCGAGGCGCATCGGCAGCGCGACGATGCCCGTCGCACGGCCGGGGTTCATCACCTCGAAGTAGGTGGCCGGCTCGGAGACGTCGAGGACGACGCCGCCCGCGTCGCGCACATCGATGTTCACGACGAAGCGGCCGTCGAGGAGGGTGACGGCGTCGAAGATGAAGGCGGCGCTGCCGAGGCCCTTGTCGAGCTGCACGCCGCCGGTCGCGGCGTCGAGGAGCTCTGCGAAGACCACGTCGTTGCGCTCGTTGAGGACGGTGATCGAGAGCTGCCCGCCCGAGAGCGGCTCGTTCACCTCGAGGCCGACCCGTACGGTGAGCGGCTCCCCCGAGACGAGGTAGGGGCGCTCCCCGCTCCCGGGGTACTCGATCGTGGTCTCCGTGAGTCGCACCCGACGCGCCGACTCGACGACGGGCACGGGGCCCGTCTCGGGGTCCACCTCGATCGGCTCCGGCGCCTGCATACCGGACCCGATCATCCGCTCCCGGAAGGCGCGAATCGCCTCACCGGGGTTGGCGAGGGTGACCACTTCTCCGTGGTCGATCACGAGGATCTCCTCACAGATGCGGCGGAGCGTGTCGGGCGCGTGCGAGACGACGATGATCGTGCGCCCGTCGCGCTGGAACTGCGCCACCCGGTCGAGGCACTTCTGCTGGAAGCGCTCATCGCCGACGGCGAGGACCTCGTCGACGAGGAGCACGTCGGGCTCGACGTTCACCGCCACGGCGAAGCCGAGGCGCACGTACATCCCCGACGAGTAGTACTTCACCTGGTTGTCGATGAACTGGTCGAGCTCCGCGAACTCCACGATCGCGTCGAAGCGCTTCGCGATCTCGCGACGCGAGAAACCGAGGAGCGAGCCGTTCAGGTAGACGTTGTCCCTCCCGGAGAGCTCGGGCTGGAAGCCCGCGCCGAGCTCGAGCATCGCGGCCAGCTGGCCGCGCACGACGACCTTGCCCTCCGTCGGCTGCAGGATGCCGGCGACGCACTTCAACAGCGTCGACTTCCCCGAGCCGTTGCGGCCGAGGATGCCGACGGTGTGGCCCGCGGGGATCTCCGCGGAGACGTTGCGCAGCGCCCAGAACTCCTCGTAGGGGACGTGCCCGGCGTGCACCACCCGCTCTTTCAAAGAGGCGTACTTCTCGTGGTAGAGGCGGAAGCGCTTGGAGACGTTGTCGATCTCTACAGCGGCGTTCATTGGGGGCTCACAGCTCCTCGGCGAAGTTCCCCTCGATGCGGCCGAATACGAGCATCGCCCCGAGGAGGAGGAGCACGGAGGCGACGAGCACACATCCGAGCATGAACAAATAGAAATGGTAGGGGTAGTTCGCGAGCCACACGGTCGTCTTGAAGGTGTGCGTCGCGGCGTCGTAGGTCCGGTAGCTCACCTTGCCGTAGATCGCCCGCTGGAAGGTGAGGATGATCACCGTCATCGGATCGAAGAGGTAGAGCTCGCCGAGCCAGTGCAGGCTCTTGTGGCCGTAGACCTGGTTGAAGCTGTAGATGATCGGGACGCCCCAGAACCAGGCGTTCAGCAGCACCGCGACGAGGTGCTCGATGTCGCGCAGGTAGACGTTCACCGCAGAGAGGAAGATCGCGAGCGCCGAGGTGAACAGCAACAGGTCGACGAGGGCGAAGGGGATGAGCGGCATCCACCCCCAGGCCGGCGTGTACTGGAAGCCGACGAGGAAGATCACCAGCACCACCGACTGGAAGAGGAAGAACATCCCCGAAGTGCCGATCTGCGCGAGGGCGAGGATCTCGCGAGGAAAGGAGACCTTCTTCACGATCCCCGCATTGGCGACGATCGTCGAGGCGGCGCCGATGAGCGCGGTGAGGAAGAAGTTCCAGACGATCATCCCCGAGAACAGGTAGAGGGCGAAGCTCGGTGCGGAGGCCTTCAGGAAGTACTTGAAGACCACGTAGTAGACGAGCAGCGTCACCGCGGGGTTGAGCATCGACCACAAGAGGCCGAGCACGCTGCCCTTGTACTTGACCTTCAGCTCCTTGCGGACGAGGAAGACCAGGAGCTCGCGGGCGCCCACGATCTCGCGCAGGCGCGTCCGCAGGCTGACGCGCGCCGACACCGTCCGGGCCTGCAACGGTGGCCGCGCCTCGAAGCTCAATCGCGCCACCGAACCGGGCTCGGGGTGGCCCGGCTCCTCCGCGACCGCGGATGACGAGGTGTCACTCACCGTCGCCATCGTCTACCTGCCCTTTCGAGGGAACGCGTCGGGGGCGGCGGGAAAACGCGCCCTGGCCGGGCCGCGAGCGGCACGCCAGCTGCGGCGCGTCGTTAGCGGTTGGCCCACCAGAGGAAATCCTAGCGGTGGCGTTCTCCCAGATCGCGGCGGCCGGCCGCCGGTAGCATGACGCCGCAGTGCCGAGCCTCCGCCGCCTCCTTCACAAGACGGGCACCGCCGTCGGGCTCCCCGGGCGGGTCGTCGCCGTCGAGGACCAGAGCCGTGATCTCGAGCGCCGCGTCGGGGAGCGCCTCGACGAGGTCCGCCACGAGCTCGCCGAGATCCGCAGGATGCTCGAGGCGATGAGTCAGGCAGACGCCGAGAGCGTCGAGCTCACGGGGCGGCTCCTGCGGTCGACGGCCGATCGCCTCGACCTCCTCGAGGAGTACGCAGGCATCCCGCAAGAGGCCTCCGAGCGCGGGGTCCCTTCCGTCTGAACGCGACCGCACGCGGCGGCGGCCCGGTCGCCATCGACCTGCAGGCGCTGCAGAGCCCGATGTCGCGGGGGCGGGGCATCGGCCGCTACGCCGAGCAGCTCGCCCTCGCCATCGAGGAGATCGACCCGAGCCTCGTCGGCGCCTACCTCCTCAACCCCCGCCTCCCGCCTCCCGCGGCCGCGGAGGCGCTCGTCGCCAGCGGGAAGCTCAGCTACTCCCGACAGCTGCCCGAGGGCTGCCGGGTCCTGCACCTCCTCTCTCCACTCGACCTCGAACTCCGCCTCGGCGAGCTCTGGCCGGCCGAGTGCGACTCGCGGGGGATCGCCCTCTCCGCCACCGTCTACGACCTCATCCCCCTCGTCGAGCCGAGCGCGGCGATCGTCGACGCCGTCGAGCGCCGTCGCTACCGCGCCCGCCTGGAACTGCTGCACGTCGCCGCCGGGCTGCAGGTCCTGTCCGCGGCGGTGCGACGCCAGCTCGTCGAGGTGCTCGGGATCCCCGCGGCGCGCGTCGCCGAAGTCGGCGCGGCGCCGCACCCCCGCTTCGCCCCGCCCGCGGTGCGCGAGCGCTCGCGCCAGCTCGTCGAGGGGCGCCTCGGCCCGCTCGGCCTCTCGGGGCCGTACCTGTTCTGCCCGTCGGGCTCGCATCCGCGAAAGAACAACGAGGCGATGATCGCCGCCTTCGCCGCCGCCACGGCGGGCGGCCCGTGGCTGCAGCTCGTGCTGAGCGCCGAGCTCGACGCCCCGACCGTCCACCACTACCGCCATCTCGCGGAGGGCCTCGGGATCGCCGAGCGCCTCGTCCTCCCCGGCTACCTCGACGACGAGACGCTCTGCGCCTGCTACCAGGCGGCCGAGCTCGTCTGCGTCCCCTCGCTCGCCGAGGGCTACGGCCTGCCCGTCGTCGAGGCGCTCGCCTGTCGGACCCCCGTCATCGCCTCGGATGTCCCCGCACTCGACGAGCTGGTCCCCCCGGACCGGCGCTTCGACCCACGCGACGTCTCGGCGATCGCCACCGCGATCGCCGGAGCGCTCGACGCGCCGGCACCCGCGGCGGCGCTGCCGGGCTGGCACGAGGTGGCGACGCGCGCCGTCTCGCACCTCGCGGCGCTCGCGAGGTCCTCGGCGCGGCCACGGGCGCGCCCGAGCGGCCTCCGCCGCCGCCCCCGGCTGGCGCTCGTGACCCCTGTCCCTCCCGCAGCGACCGGCGTCGCCGGCTACAGCCTCAACCTCGTCGAGGCGCTCGTCGCCAGCGAGAAGGTGGAGGTCGACCTCTTCGTCGACGGCGGCCGCAAGGGGCGGGCGCCCGCCGGTGTCGAGCAGTACGCGGCGCGCGCGCTCGGCCGCGTGGAGGCGCTGAAGGGCCGCTACGACGAGGTGCTCTACGCGATCGGGAACAGCCACCACCACCTCGACGCGCACGCGCTCCTCGCGGCGCGGCCGGGCGTCGTCCTCGCCCACGACGTCCGCCTCTCCAACCTCTACCGCCATGCGCACGGCGACCCGGGGCTGCGCCCGGGCGGCTTCGCCGCCGCCCTCCACCGCCTCTACCCGGGCCTGCCTGCCGAGGCGGGGGCGAACGGCGAGCTCACCCGCGAGCACCTCGAGCGGTACGGCCTGCTGATGGCGCGCGAGGTGATCGCCCGCTCGAGCGCCTTCCTCGTGAGCTCTTCCTCCGCGGCCGCGCTCGCCCGGGAGGACGCCCTCGGGCGCGACGCCGCGAAGATCGCCGTCCTCCCCTTCGCCCTCGGCGCGGTCGACGAGCGCGAGGGGCTGTTCGCCGAGGAGGAGGTCGCACGTCCGGAGGCGCTCGGCCCCGCCGGGGCGCTGTGGGGGGCCGACCCGTCCTTGCTCGCGGGCGGCCCGCTGCTCGCGAGCTTCGGGATCGTCGACCCCGCGAAGTGCCCCGAGCTGCTGCTCGCGGCCGCAGCGCTGCTGCAACAACGGCTGCCCGACCTTCACGTCGCGCTCGTGGGGCCTGTCTCCGACGCGCTCGCAGCCGAGCTCGAGGGCCTCGCGCGCACGCTCGACCTCGGCGAGGCGCTCGTGCTCACCGGCCCGCTCCCGGCCGCGCGCTACCGCAGCTGGCTGGCCCGCGCCGACCTCGCCGTGCAGCTGCGCGCCGCCTTCAACGGCGAGGCCTCCGCGGCCATCGGGGAGTGCCTCGCGGCGGGGGTGCCGACGGTCGCGACCCGGAGCGGCTTCGTCCGCGACCTCCCCACCGACTCCCTCGCCACGGTCGAGGCGGGCTGCACACCGGAGTCCCTCGCCGCGCTCCTCGCCGCGCTCCTCCTCGACGGGACCGAGCGCGCCTCCCTCGCCGCCGCGGGACGCGAGGCGGCCCGCCAACGCTCCTTCGCCGCCAGCGCGCGGGCGCTCCTCTCCTACCTCGAGCGGCTCCCCGTGCGCAGCGCCCGCTGACGGCGGACGATGCCCGCGGCGCCGCGCCGCGAGAGGCCGAGCGCGGCGTGGGCGAGGCCCGGCAGGCTCGCGCGCACCCGCACGTGCTCGGAGAAGGCGGAGCCGGCCCGGGGAAGGGGGGTGCCGATCTCGCGTCGCGCCGCGAGGAGCGAGCGCTCCTCGGCGGCGGAGCGGCGGATCTCGTCCTGCGCCTCGGACCGCAACCCCGAGTCGGTCGCCGTCGGCCAGCGCCGCACCGCCGCGGCGACCGCCTCCTCGGCTGGCGGCTCGAGGACGATCTGCTCGGCCGAGAGCCCGGGCACTTGGGCGAGCAGGGCGCGGTCCTCCTCGCGCTGCACGACGACGGTGTCGACAGCGGCCCACAGCGTCGTGGTGGCGCGCCCGCCGACGCCGCCCGGGATCGGGACGGGGCTGTCGAGGCGCAGCGTCACGCTCGCATAGCGGCCGAGCACGACGCCGAGCGCGAGGAGCACGGCGGTGCGCAGCGCCCGACCGCTGTCGGGGGCGAGCGGGAGCGAGGGCTCGATCCGCAGCTCGAGGACGTCGTGGCGCCGCGACCGCCAGGCGAGCTGCGCCACGAGCGCAAAGCCCGTCAGCGAACCGCTGCGGTGCGCGGCGCTGCGCGGGTCCGGCGAGAGCACGGTGACCTCGTCACCGTCGGCGAGGCGGCCGGCGGCGACCACCGCCAGGCGTCGCGCCGCCGCGCCGCCCGGCGGCGGCACGGTGCCGACCACGAGGACGCGGCTCATCGCCTCGGGAAGTCCTCGAGGAACTGCTCCATCGCGTCGAGGACGACCTCCCACCGGTAGTGCTCGAGCACGTACTCGCGGCCCTTCGCGGCGAGCGCCGCCGCGGCCTTCGGCGCCTCGGCGACAAAGCGCAGGCAGTGCGCGAACTCGCTCTCGTCGGCATAGGTGAGGCCGCCACCGGAGCGCTCGCAGTGCCAGGCGACCACCTCCCCGGCGGCGTTCGCGATCACCGGCGTGCCGGCGAGCCAGGCCTCCATGAGGGTCCGGGAGAAGCTCTCGTTGGTGCTCGGCTGCACGAGCGCCTCGGCGGCGGCGAAGGCGTTCGGCAGCTCCTCGGTCTCGAGGTAGCCGAGGTCGACGACCCTCCCGGCGAGGCCCTCGGGGATCTCCGGCGCCCCCGCGCCCACGGTGACGAGGTCAAAGGTCGCCGCGTCGCGCGCCACCGCGGAGGCGTAGGCGGCGAGCAGGTCCCGCCAGCCCTTCCCCTGCTCACGTCGGCCGGCGTAGAAGATGAAGGGGCGTTCGAGGCCGTGACGGGCCTTGAAGCCGGCGGGGTCGTAGCGCTCGGGGATCTCCACCGCGGCGCCGACCACCGCGTGGCGGGGCGCGAGCGCGGGGGCGACCCGGTGGGTGAGCTGGTGCTCGGGCTCGGAGAGGAACCAGAGGCCCGCCACTTTGGAGAGGGTCTCGCGCACGATCTCGAGCCAGGCGTAGGGCTCGTCGTGCAGGCAGGGCATGACGATCGTGCGCTCGGGGGCGACGTCGGCCCCGTAGATCGTCGACCAGAACAGGTACGGGGAGAGCACGATCGCCCGGTAGCTCGCGGCGTGCGCGACGAGATGGAGGTAGAGGTCGGGGACGCGGAAGCGCCCGTTCACCCAGGCGACCTCCTCCCCGGCGCTGAGGTGCTCCGAGCGCTGCACGCGCCGCTCGAGCTCGCCGGCCGCCACCCGCGAGCGCGCCGCCACCGTGGCGAAGCGCCGCACCGTGACGCCGTGCTCCACGAACGAGCCCGCCTCGAACTCGTTGGCCCAGCTGTAGTGGCTCTTCGCGCAGGTGGTGAGGATCTCGACGCGGTGCCCCCGCGCCGCGAGGCCGCGCGCCGCCTCGGCGACCACCGCCTCGGAGCCGCCGACGACGCCGGGTCCGTAGCGCGGGGTCACGAAGACGAGCGGCGCGCCCGCGCCGCCGTCGTCCCCGCCCCGCACGCTCGCCACGATGGCGAGATCCTACTGACGTGGCCCCGCGCCGAAGTGCCGGGGCGCTGGGGCGCTGCGTAAGGTTGGCCCGTGGCGGGAGGCAAGGTGTCGGCCCGCATGGGGGCGCGCGCCACCTCCGCCTCCACCGCGCTCGTCGGCCTCGCGACCCTCCTCGCAGCGCTCCTCCCCACCGCTGCGGGCGCCGCCGCGGGGACCGGGGGCTTCCCACAGCCCCTCTGGTCCGACACCGCCGGCCCGGTGGCGCTCTCCTCGCCCACCGTGGCGACGATCGACGGCGTGAGCGCCGTGGTCTTCGCCTCGGAGAACGGCTACCTGAACGTCGTCGACGCGACCACGGGCCTCCCCCTGCCGGGCTGGCCGGAGCCCGTGGAGCTGGCACCGGGGGTGCCCTCGGCCATCGAGTCGAGCCCCACGGTCGCCTACCTCGACGGCCCGGACCACCCGCCCTCGATCATCGTCGGCGCGGGGTCGACCTACGTCGCCCAGCAGCACGGCGGCCTCGTCGCCTTCCGCGCCGACGGGCAGGTGCGCTTCACCTTCCACACCATGGACGTCTACAACGAGTGGTCCGGCAACAGTCGCCCCGGCCCCGACGGCTACGACGAGGCGGTCTTCTCCACCCCGGCGGTCGGCGACATCACCGGCGACGGGAGGCTCTCGATCGTCTTCGGCTCCTATGACCACCACCTCTACGCGCTCCGCCCGAACGGCAAGCTCGTGCGCGGCTTCCCCGTCGACACCGAGGACACGATCTGGTCGTCACCGGCGCTGCACCACGTCCGCGGCAAGAAGCGCCAGGAGGACATCTTCATCGGCGGAGACGGCTCGGGGAAGCAGCGCTGCTTCGGGGGCTTCGTCTACGACTTCAGCTACCGCGACGGTGCGCCCCGCGTCATCTGGCAGCACTGCGAGACCCAGACGATCTGGTCGAGCCCCGCGGTCGGAGCGATCAACGCCACCGGCAACCCGATCGTCGTCGTGGGCACCGGATTCGGGGAGACCCCGCCCTACCTGCCGGGGAGCAACCGCCTCTACGCCTACTACGCGAGAAGCGGCAAGCGCGTGCCCGGCTGGCCGGTGCGCACCGCGGGGCCGACCTTCGGCTCGCCGGCGATCGGGCTCCTCCCCGGGGGGACCGAGCCCGCGGTCGTCGACACCTCTTGGTGCCTCAGCTGCGCCGGTCAGGGCATCGGCTCGTCGGTCGTCTACGCGTACACCGGGAGAGGGCGCCTGCTGTGGTCCGAGCAGCTCGCCGGGGCGAACGACTTCTCCTCGCCGGTGCTCGCCGACCTCACCGGGAGCGGCGTGAACGACGTCGTCGTCGGCTCCTCCGCGGGGCTCTACGCGCTCTCTGGGGTAGACGGCTCGTTCATGTTCCAGGCGAGCGAGGCGGCCCCGATCAACACCTGCTCGGACCAGAACTCCGTCGTCGTCGCCGACGTCGCCGGCAGCGGGCCGGCCTCGGGCTGGCACCTCTTCGAGAGCTGTGGCGGGCCGAGGCAGGTCAACCAGATCGGCCGGCTCATCGACTACCCGCTGCCCGCAGCCCCCGCGGTCGCCCCCCCGTGGCCCGAGTGGCGGGGCGGCCCGGCGCACAGCGGCGTGGCGAACGCCCCCTTCGCGCGCGGCTGAACGCCGACCCCGAGGGGCGCGAGGTGGGTGCGGGTGACGCGCGAGCGACCCGCGGCGCCGGACGGCCCGGCTATGACGTCGAGATCGCCGAGGGCATCATCGTCGAGCGGTCGATCACCTGGTCGATGAAGCCGTACTCCTTGGCCTCCTCGGCGGTGAACCAGCGGTCGCGGTCCGAGTCCGCCTCGATCCGCTCCACCGGCTGGCCGGTGTGGAAGGAGATCCGCTCGGCCATCATCCGCTTCAGGTAGATGATCTGCTCCGCCTGGATCGCGATGTCCGCCGCCTGACCCTGCATCTGCCCCGAGGGCTGGTGCATGAGGATCCGCGAGTGCGGCAGCGCGTAGCGCTTGCCGGGGGCGCCCGAGCACAGCAGGAACTGGCCCATCGAAGCCGCGAGGCCGAGGCAGATGGTCGAGACGTCGCAGCGGACGTACTGCATCGTGTCGTAGATCGCGAGGCCGTCGGTCACCGAGCCGCCCGGCGAGTTGATGTACAGCGAGATGTCGCGGTCGGGCTCCTCGGACTCGAGCAGCAGCAGCTGCGCGCAGATGAGGTTCGCCGTCGCCTGGTCCACCTGGGTGCCGAGGAAGACGATGCGCTCCCGCAGCAGCCGCTGGTAGATCTCGAAGGTACCGGGGTCGCCACCCGAGGAACGCGCGAGGACGTCGGCGATGCGGAGGTCGTTGCTCATGGGACCGAGGCTACCAAGACCCGCCGATGGTCCTCTCGCCGGCGGCGCCTCCGCGAACGGCCGGCCGCGGGCCTGGGGCCTCAGTCGGCGACCGGCGTCATCACCCGGTCGCCGAGGACCCGCGTCGCGAGCTCGGGGTCGACGCTCCCCTGGTGGGTGAGCTTCACCGGCCCCCCCGCCTGCTCCGAGGCGCGGATCGCGAGGCACAGCTCGAGGCAGGCGATCCCCCAGCTCCCGTCGTGCAGCGCCGGGGCCTTGTCGGTGATCGCGTGGTAGAGCTCGTCGACGATCACCTCGGTGCCGGTCGGGCCCTCGGCGTAAAGGGCGCGCCGCCCCTCCTCCCCGTAGAGCAGGACGGCGCCGCGCGGCGCGGGCCGCAGGTCGCCTTCGTCGCAGTTCATCAGCGTGAAGCCGTAGACGCCGCTCGTGAAGCTGGCGCCGCGGGGGTGGCCGAGGTTGCGCTTCATGTCGTACTCCGCGGTGGCGTCGTGCGCCTCGCCCTTCAGTCGGCGGCGGGAGACGCCGATGTCCGTCGGCTCGATCAGGCCGCTCGTGAACTCCTCGGACTGGAAGTGGTCGTAGCCGTTGTAGATCGAGGTCACGACCGTCCCGTCCTCGCACTCGATGAAGGCGTGGTAGGCGCCCTCGCCGGGCCGCTCAGGGTCGTAGTCACCGGTCGTGCCGTGCAGGCGCACCGGCGAGGAGGGGAGCAGCAGGCGCAGCATGTCGAACTCGTGCGCGCCCTGGCGGAGCACCACGCCGCCGGCCTCGGGGTCCCGCTCGTCCTCGGCGCGTGGCCGGTAGAACCAGTCGCTGAAGTGCCAGCGGTGCACCGCCCGCACGCGCCCGAGGCCCGAGTCCTTGGTGAGCTGCCACATGCCGAGCACGTCGCGGTCGGCGCTGTGCTTGTGGTTCACCATCAGCACGCACCCCGCCGAGGCCGCAGCGTCGATCATCCGCTCGGCGGCCTCGATCGAGGTCGCGATCGGCTTCTCCACGAGGACGTGCACGCCGCGGACGAAGGCGAGCTGGGTGAGCTCCTCGTGCAGGCGGGTCGGCGTGGCGATGTACACGGCGTCGAGGTCCCCCTTCTCGAAGAGCTCCGCCGCGGACTCGTAGGCAGGGGCGGAGAAGCGCTCGACGAAGCGGGAGCGCGAGAGCGGGTCGGGGTCGGCGCAGCCGACGACCTCGTAGCGGCCGCCGGCCTCGAGCGGCCCGACGACGGGCCCCGTGGCCAGCCCGAAGCCGATGATCCCCATCCTGACTGGCGCTGCCATTGCCCCTCCCGTGGTTCGCTCGAAGGCTGCGGGGAGGACCCTGCCAGCCCCGGGCTCCGCGGAGCCGAGAGGTGGCGGTCGACCGCACGTACGCGGCGCGGCACCCACGCGAATGCCCAGCTCACCCTACCGATCGACACGGGCCACGACAAGGCCGGGGGCCCGCGCCGACGCCTACTGCGCGGTCGGTGGCTCGGGCTCCTCGCACGGCGCCCGCATCTCGAGCTGACGGACCCACTCGTTCACCCAGTACCGGTCCAGCGCGGCGCGGAAGCGCTCGGCGACGATCGGATCCGGCTGCACCGAACGGAGGCGCCCGTCCTGGCGTCCCGCGGCCACGAGGACGCAGCGCAGGAGCTCGCCGAGGTCACTGAGACGCCGCGCGAGGGCGGACTGGCGCGGCGGCCGGTCCGCCCGATCCCCCGTCCCCCGCTGGATCCTTCCGCCGATCACCTCTGCACTATGAGCCGACCTGGCGAGCACCGCAACACGCCTCCTCGGGGGGACCGCTGACGAGTGTCCGTCGGCGCTCCCGGGGTCTCGACAGCCCACGCAGCCCGTCATGGATCGGTGCGGGCGGAGAGACTCGAACTCTCACCCCCGAAGGGACCGGGACCTAAACCCGGCGCGTCTGCCAGTTTCGCCACACCCGCGTCCGAGAATTATGGACCGCGCCCGCCGCCGGCCCCGGCGAGAATGTCGCGGTGCCGCGCCGCCTCCGCCTGATCGGCTACTGGCGGAACGACTTCACCTACGACTGGCCCGACGTCCTGCGGTGGATCGACCCCGACTGGGAGGCCGCGGAGCGCGCCCTCACCGTCGCCTACCTGCGCTCGGGCGCCTTCGCCCGACGCTTCTGGGGGAGCTCGACCTGCCGCCTGTGCGGCATCGAGAACGGGCGCGAGGAGCTCACCGACGGCGAATGGCTGTGGCCCGACGGCCTCGCCCACTACGTCGAGGAGCACGGGGTGCGCCTCCCCGACGAGTTCGTCGCCCACGCCCGCGCCCGCTACGGCAAGGTCGCCGAGGAGGAGATCGACCGCTCCTGGTGGCGGGCGCAGCGGGCCCGCTGATCAGCCCGACTGCGCGAAGGTCACGATCGCGCTCACGAGGGCGCCCTCGTCCTCGGCGAGCACCGCGTAGCCGCCGCCCGCGACGAGGTCGAGCTTGCGCTTCGGCAAGAGCATCGCGAGGCGGGTCGAGTCCGCCGCGGGGACCACGCCGTCGGCGAGGCCGTCGATCACGAGGGCGGCGGAGCGGATCCCGCCGAGCCCCGCCCCGAGCGCCCGGTCACCCGCCAAGGACGCCGCGGCGCTCGCCTCGGAGCGCACGCCGCTCGCGACGATGTCGTCCGGGGAGACCTGGAAGACGCGGGCGAGCCACGCCTGGCGGGCACCCGGCTCGGTCGCGGGGAACATCAGGCTCGCGACGGTGCCCGCCGTCACCGTTGGCGAGGCCAAGACGGCCGCCGCAGCGGGCGGCACGCCGAGGGCGCGGCTGCCGCCGACCATCGAGTCGACGAGCACGAGGCGGCCGACGCTCGACGGGTGGCGCTCGGCGAGCGCGAGCACGACCGCGCCCCCGAGGCCCCAGCCGAGCGCCACTGGCTTTTTGAGCTGCAGGGAGTAGACGAGCCCGGCGGCGACGTCCGCGTAGGACTCGACGGTCGGCGAACCAGCGAGGGCCGCCGAGTAGCCGGCGCCGGGGAGGTCGAAGATCGTCACCGTGAAGTGCGCGGCGAGGTCGGTGAGCAGCTGCGGGTCCCACCACGTCATCGTGCCGTGCTGGCCCATCACGAGCAGCAGCGCCGGCCCCGAGCCGAACTGGCGGAAGCCGACGCGCACGCTCCCCGCCGAGTACGGGAGGAGCGGCTCGCTCGCGGGCGGCGCGGCGGTGCCCTTCGCGAGGATGGGGGCGGGAATGCGCTCGATCGGGCCGAGCGAGGCGTAGGAGCCCTGCGGGCTCGTGCCCGTGAGCGTGACCGGCACCGGCAACGTCGTCGGCGGCACGGTGGTGGTCGTCGTGGCCGCCTGGGGGGCGGGGGACGAGCAGGCGCAGAGCGCCGCCGCCAGGGTGGCGAGCGCGATCGGCAAGAGGGCGCGCCGTGGCGCGCCGGGAGTGCGGGTCAGCGGTCGCGCCCGAGCGCGGCCTTGGCGAGGGTCTTGCCGAACTCGAAGACGAGGGCGTTTCGGTGCGCGTCGGCGAGGACCTCGTCGAGCGACTCGACGAAGTACTCGACCTCCTCGTGGCCGATCACGAGCGGCGGGAGCAGCTTCACGACGTTCATCTGGTCGCCCGCGACCTGGGTGAGGATCCCGTGGCGCTGGAAGAGCGGCCCCACCACGAGCTGGGAGAAGAGCCCCTTGTGCATCGCCTCGAGGAGCTTGAAGCGCGAGCGCATGCGGAACGACTTCGGCTCCCCGAAGACGAGGCCGATCATCAGCCCCTGGCCGCGCACCTCGTGGAAGAACTCGTAGCGCTCGACGAGGGGATCGAGCGCCTTGCCGAGGGCGTCACCCGATTGCCGCGCCCGGTCGATGAGGTCCTCGTCGTCGATCACCGAGAGGGTCGCGAGCGCGGCGGCCATCGCGAGGGCATTGCCCTTGAAGGTCGAGGAGTGGACGAGCGCCCGCTCCATCGAGGAGTAGACCGCGTCGGAGGTGGCCGTCGAGCAGAGCATCGCGCCGACCGGGACGTAGCCGCCCGAGAGCGCCTTGGAGACGGTGAGGATGTCCGGGACGAGGCCGTAGTGCTCGTGCGCCCAGAGCTTCCCGGTGCGGCCGAGGCCGGTCTGCACCTCGTCGACGACGAGCAGCGTCCCGTACTTGCGGCACAGCTCCTGCACGGCGTCCCAGTAGGCGAGCGGGGCGACGTTCACCCCCTTGCCCTGGATCGGCTCGATGATGAAGGCCGCGACCTCGCGGCGCGAGAGCGCCCGCTCGAGGGCGCCGATGTCGCCGAAGGGCACCTGCTGGAAGCCGGGGAGGAGCGGGCCGAAGCCGCGCCGGAACTCGCCGCCGCCGTTCGCGCTGAGCGCGCCGAAGGTGAGGCCGTGGAAGCCGTGGTCGCAGAAGACGACGCCGCTCCGCTTGGTCGCGAAGCGCGCGAACTTGAGCGCCGCCTCGACCGCCTCGGCGCCCGAGTTGGTGAGGAAGACCCTCCCCATCTGCGGGCCGCAGCGGGCGAGGAGCGCCTCGGCGAGGAGCCCGGGGAGCAGCGCCGCGTCCATCTGCACGAGGCTCGCGAGGTCGGCGTCGATCGCGTCGTGCACCGCCTTTTTCACGACCGGGTGGGCGCGGCCGAGGCCGAAGACCCCGAAGCCGGCGAGGAAGTCGAGGTAGCGGCGCCCCTCGTTGTCGTAGAGGTAGGCGCCCTCGGCGCGCACGTACTGGCGGTCGAAGCCGATCGAGCGCAGCACGCGCACGAGCTGCGGGTTGATGTGACGGCCGTAGAGCTTGAGGTTCTCGCCGGCCCGCTCCGCGAGCAGCGCGTTCAGGTCAAAGCTCATCACGTCCTCCGAGCGAGGAAGCGTACCTGCGGCCCGCTCACGGAGCTGACACCTTCGAGATGATGGCGAAGTACCGGAAGACCGCCTGCGGGTCGACCGGGTGGGCCGGCTCGACGAGGGTGAAGTCGCCGAGGGTGACGCTCCGGTAGGCGATCCGCCGCCGTTGCAGGTAGATGCCGAGCTCGCGCGCGTCGAGGCAGCGGTTGCCGACTGCCGCGCAGCCCGGATCGAGGAGCGGCGCGTTGCCGAGGTGCAGGGCGACGAGGCTGCGGTGGCCGGGGGTGACGAAGAGCCAGGCCGCCCTCGGGTCGCTCTCGACGCGCGTGAGGTAGGGCGGATAACGGACGAGCCGCGCGTCCGAGGCGGTGATCGCGCCCCGGGATTCGAGGTCGAGGACGTAGCTCACCCAGTAGCCGGCGTACATGGTGCGCTGCCGCCGGGCCTCGAGCTCGCTCGCGAGGCGGCCGACGTAGCTGCTCGGGTCGCTCGTCCACGTCGTCCAGCTGCGCGACGACGACCCCCGCACGTGGTTCGCGGGGTACGGGGAGCGGCTGTCGAGGGCCCACCCCGTGAGCGCCAGCGCGCCGACGAGGAGGAGCGCCGGCAGCGCTCCACCGAGCAGCGGGCGCCCTCGGCGGGCGAGCAGGCCGCCGAGCTCCGCCACGCCCGCGGCCGCGAGCAGGGCGACGACCGGCGGCAGGAAGAGCGAGTACCGGCCGTCCAGCCAGTAGTAGGTGAAGGGCGAGGCGGCGAACAGGAAGGGATAGGCGAGGGCGAACAGCACGAGCAGCGCCGCCCGCCCGCCTCTCGCGAGCGCGAGCAGCCACACGAGCCCGGCCAGCACCACCGCCACGGCGATCGCCTCTCCGGCGGCGACGCCGAAGAGCCAGTGGCCGCTGCCGTTGAGGTCGTTCGTCGGGGACCAGAGCTGCAGGCCGAGGACCATCGGCACGGCGTGCTGGGCGAGGGTCTTCAGGTGGCTGAGGAAGCTCGGATCGGGGGTCACCCCGGCGTGCAGCGAGGCGAAGCCGCTCCGCAGGTTCGCCCACCACCACGGGAGCGAGCCGACGACGAAGGCCCCCGCTCCGAGGGCGAGGGCGCCGGCGCGCAGCGCCGCCTCGCGCCGCAGCAGCCGGTAGGCGAACAGCAGCCCCACGGGCACGAGGTAGTAGGCGATCTCCGGCGTCGCCCACCATCCGACGCCGGAGAGGAGGCCGAGGCCGGCGACCGACCAGCCGCGGTGGGGCGCGCCCGGATCGAGCGCCCGCAGGGCCAAGAGGCTGGCGCCGAGGCCGCAGACGAGGGCCGCCCAGCGGAAGCCGTACTCGAGGGTCGACTGCCAGATGTAGGTCTCGGACCACAGCCAGTAGAGGAGCCCCGCCGCGACCCCGACGCGCAGCGAGAAGAGGCGGCGGCCGAGCAGCACCACGAGCACGACGGTGAGCGCGTCGAGGAGCACCGGCGTGAGCGCCAGCGTGAAGCTCGACTGGCCGAGCACGGCGAACACGAGCGCCACGGCGTAGGGCTCAACCCCGCCGTAGCTCTGCCCCCAGTAGAAGGCGAAGAAGTGGCCGTGCAGGATCTCGTGCGCCATCAGCCCGACCACGGCCTCGTCGGAGTTGATCGGCTGGCGGCCGAGCGCCCAGAGCCGGAGGAAGAGGCCGAGAGCGAACAGCAGGGCGATCCCGAGGAGCCGCAGACGGCGTGCGAGACCGGTGGGAGGGGGCTGCTCGGCAGCTCCGACGACCGCGGGGGGCGGGAGGGTGGCGACCCCCGACGGCGCCTGCAACGAGGAATCGACCACGACGAGCAGGCGATCGTAGTGGGCACCCCGGTCCGCGGGGCGCGAGGTCCGCGGTTGTGACATACCCCCTCTGTACGCTCAGCGCGATGGCCGAGCGGCCGCACTCCTTCTCCTTCGTCCACGCAGCGGACCTCCATCTGGACACGCCCTTCAGCGGCGTTCACGCCGTCGCGCCACAGGTCGCGACGGCGTTGCGCGACGCCTCGCTCGCCGCGCTCGACGCCATCGTCGACCTCGCGATCAGCCGTTCGGCGGCGTTCGTGCTGTTCGCTGGCGACGTCTACGACGGCGCGGAGCGCGGCCTGCGCGCCCAGCTGCGCTTCCGCGACAACCTCGCGAGGCTGTCGCGGTCGGGGATCGCCTCCTTCGTCGTCCACGGCAATCACGACCCTGTGGAGAGTGGCTGGTCCGCCCTCGGAGAGGGCTGGCCCGAGGGCGTCACGGTGTTCCGGCCGCACGAGGTGACCGTCGTCCCGGTCATGCACGACGGGGCGCAGATCGCCACGGTCCAGGGGATCAGCTACGCGCGCCGGGACACCGCCGAGAACCTCGCCCGCCTCCTCACGCGCCCCGATGGCGACGGCGTGCACATCGGCCTCCTCCACTGCAACGTGGAGGGCGCGCCGGGCGGCCATGCGAACTACGCACCGTGCACGCTCGACGACCTGCGGGCGACCCGTCTCGACTACCTCGCTCTCGGCCACGTGCACGAGCGCCGCATCCTCGCCGGCCCCGGGGCCGGTGACCCCTGGGTCGTCTACCCCGGAAACAGCCAGGCACGGAGCCCACGCGCGAGCGAGCGCGGCGCGAAGGGAGCCGTCGTCGTCGAGGTGCGCGACAGCGTGGTGCTCGAGCCCGAGTTCGTCGCCTGCGACCAGGTCCGCTTCGCCGAGGTCGCGGTCGACGTCGCAGAGTTCAGCGAGTTCGGTGGCCTCGCCTCCGAGCTCGCGGCGCTGGCGGAGGAGGCGCGGGCCGCGGCCGACGGGCGATCGGTCGTGCTGCGCGGCGTGCTCGGCGGTCGGGGCGGGCTGCACCGCGACCTCGCCCGCCCGGGGCTCCTCGACGAGCTGCTGCGCCACCTGCGCGACGGCTCCGGCGCGCTCAACCCCTTTGTCTGGTGGGACGCGATCGTCGACGAGAGCGCCGCCGAGACCGAGGTCGAGGCCGGGCGTGGCGACTTCGCCGACGACCTCCTCGCCATCGCCGCGGCGCTCGAGGACGAGCACCTCGCAGCAGCGCTCGCGGCCCTCGCCGGCGAGGCACCCCGCCCGTTGCGGCGGCCGATCGACGAGCTGCTCGCAACGCGCGAGCAGCGCGAGTCGCTGCTCGCGGCGGCGAGCCGGCTCGCGCTGAGTGAGCTCGGAGGGTCACGGTGAGGATCTCCACATTGCGCGTCGACGGCTACGGCAAGCTCGCCGACCTCGAGCTCGGCCCGATCGACCGGGGCCTCACCGTGGTCCTCGGCCCGAACGAGGCGGGGAAGTCCACCCTCCTCGACTTCGTGCGCGGTGTGCTGTTCGGCTTCCCGGACCGCCGCCAGCGCCTCCCCTTCCACGAGCCGCTGCGTGGCGGCCGCCACGGTGGCGCCGTCGGCCTCGTCGACGAGGAAGGCGAGCCCTGGCTGCTCGAGCGCCACGTCGGCAGGGCGCCGGTCCTCGTCGGCCCCGACGGCTCGGTCCGGGACATCGCCGCCCTGCAGCGCCTCGTCGGTGGTGCCGACGACGCGCTGTTCCGCTCGGTCTTCGCCTTCGGCCTCGGCGAGCTCGCGGCCTTCGAGTCCCTCGACCGGGACGAGGTGCGCGAGCTCGTCTTCTCAGCGGGCGTCCTCGGCGCCGGCCGCTCGGCGAGCGTCGCGCTGCGCGCCATCGACCAGCAGCGCCAGACCCTGGTCCGCCCCCGCCAGCAGGAGGCGAGGGCGAACCAGCTGCGGCTGCAGCTCGACGCCCTCGACGAGTCGCTGCGCTCCGCGCGCGCCGCGGCCGCGACCTACGCCGCGACCGCGGCCGAGCGCGACCGCCTGCGCTCCCTCGCGCTCGCGGCCCGGTCACGCGCCGAGTCACTGCACCGCCGTGCCCGCGAGCTCGAGCGCCTCGAGTCGTGCTGGGCACCCTGGCGCCGCGGCCGCGAGGCCGCCGAGGAGCTCGCCGACCTCGGCCCGGTGAGCGCCGAGGTCGCCGCAGTGCGCGAAGCCGAGTTCGAGATCCGCGCCCTCGGCGAGCAGCTCTCCGGCCACGAGGAGCGCTCGAAGGAGCTCCACCGCCTCGCCGGCCAGCACGCCGGGATCGAGCGCTCCATCGAGCTGCGCCTCGCCGAGATCGGCTTCGAACCCTCAGAGCGCGCCCTGCCGGCGCTCGACATCGGCCTGGAGGACGAGGTCACCGCCCTCGGCGTCCGCCAGCGCGCCGCGGCCGCCGCGGCCGCCGCGCTCGCCGAGGAGGAGGCGACGGCACAGCGTGAGCTGGCGGCGATCGGGGGCTCCCCCGGCGCCGCCGACTCCGGCGCGGCGCAGCTCGACGAGCGCCGTCGCGACGCCCTCGAGCTGCGCGGCCTGCTCGCCACGCTCGACCGCCTGGAGGGCGAGGCTGCGGCACGGCGGCAGGCCGCGGCCTACGCCGCCCTCGCCGGGCGACGGCCCCGCCAGCTGCCACGCGCCGGCGCCGCAACCGCGCTCGTCCTCGCACTCGCGCTCGCCAGCGCGGCCGTCGCGACACGGCGTCCGCTGCTCCTCGCCGCTGCGGGCGCCGCGCTCCTCGTCGCGCTCACCGCCGCCGCCCTCCTGCGCGCCGAGCGGCGCCGCGGCGCCTCCGCGGCGCTCCGCGCCCCCGATGACCTCGACGGACGGGTCGAGCGCGTGCGCGCCGACGTCGCGGCGCGCGGCGACGCCCTCGGCCTCGGGTCACGCCCCGAGCGTGAGGAGGTCGAGCTGCTCGTCGATGAGCTCGAGGAGGCGAGAGAGGGGCAGCGACGCGCCGAGGAGGTCGAGCGCGCGGGTGCGCGGGTACGCGAACGCCTGGACGGGATCCGCGCCCGGCGCGCCCTCCTCGACGGCGAGCTCGCCGAGATCGCCACCACGGTCGGCAGGGTCGCGGAGAAGCTCGAGCTCGCCCCGGGCCTCACCCCCGACGCGCTGGCCCGCGCCATCGACGGGCTGCGCAGCGTGAACGAGCTGATCGCGGCGAGCGCGCGCGTCGCCCCCGAGCTCGCCGCCGTCCGCGAGTCGACGGCCGACTACGAGTCGCGGCTCTCTCGGCTGTGCGCCCGCCTCGGCCTCGGCCCGGCGGCAGAGGCCGCGGCGAGCGTCGGGGCCCTCACCTCAGCGCTGCAGGGAGCGCTCGCGGACTGCAGCGGGCGCGAGCGCCTCGAGAGCGAGGTCCTCGGTGCGCGCCGCCTCCTCGAGGAATCCCTCGGCGAGGGCGACGAGGCGGAACGGCTCCGGGGTGAGCTCACGACCGGGACCCTCGCCGCGTGGGGCGAGGAGCGCCTCGCAGTCGAGCAGGCGCTCGCCGACGTCGACGCCTCCTACGAGGAGCTCCTCGGCTCCCAGCTCGACGCCGAGCGGAGCCTCGGCGCGCTCGCCTCCTCGGAGGACGTCGCCTCCCTCTCCCAGGAGCGCGAGCTCATCGCCACCGAGCTCGCCGGCGCGCTCTCGCAGTGGCTGCGCCTCGGCCTCGCGGGGACGCTCATCCAGCGCACCCTCGCCCGCTACGAGGCGGAGCGCCAGCCCCTCGTCATCGCCCGCGCCGGCGCGCTCTTCTCGGGGGTCACCGGCGGCGCCTACGAGAAGCTCGTCGCCCGCGAGGAGGCCGACCAGCGGCACCACGGGATCGAGGCGATCACTCCCTCGGGCGTGCGCGTCGACGCCGCCGAGCTGAGCCGGGGCACCGCCGAACAGCTCTACCTCTGCCTCCGCCTCGCCTTCGCGGCGACCTTCGCCGAGCGCTCGGTCGCCCTCCCGCTGCTTTTGGACGACGTCCTCGTGAACTTCGACGCCGACCGCGCCGGCGCGATGAGCCGGGCGATCGCGACCGTCGCCGAGGAGCACCAGGTGATCGTCTTCACCTGCCACCCCCACCTCGCCGAGGCCTTCCTCGCCACGGGCCCCGGAGCGGCGCTCCTCCAGCTCTCCCCCGCGTAGCGCCCGCTCAGCCCTCGGCGGCCGCCTCGCGCAGGTCGAGGGCGTCGTCCCAGCCGGTGGCGATCGTCACGAAGAGCAGGAAGGTGAGCACGTGCACGGCCGTGCACCAGATGCAGATCGCGCGGATCTCGAAGAGCTCGGCGTAGAGCAGGTAGCAGATGAAGCCGACCCCGGTCACCGCTCCGACGAGGCGCGCCGGGGCGATGAAGTGCTGCTGCGAGCGCCACGCGGGAGGCACGCAGAGGGCCAGCATCGCCACGAAGAAGGCCAGCCCGAGGATGGCGACGGGGACACCGAAGACGAGCGACTGCGGGCTCGTGATCACCTTCTCACAGTTGATCCCCTTGATCGCGAGGCAGGAGATCGAGGCCGAGGAGGTGAAGTGGATGTAGGTGAGGTAGCTCGCCGCCCCGAGACCGAGGATGCAGAGGACGGTCGCGACGATCGGACGGCGGGAGACGAACTCCACCTCGGTGCCCGGCTCGGGGCGGGGTGCCGGCGCCCGCCGCAGGCGCGTGCGCCGCGCCGGTGGGGGCGGCGGAGCGGCGAGCGTGCTCGGCCGACGGCCACGCGCGGCCGTCGGGGGCTTCGGCACTAGCCGACGGGCTTCTGCTTGGCGAGGGCCGCCGCCGCGGCCTTCACGCCGGACGTGCTGCAGACGCTCGCGGGCTTGCCGCCGTCGAGGGCGCAGATCGCGGCCGAGAGGTAGTTCGCCTCGCTGATGAAGTACTTCGCGCCGATCCCCGGTCCGATGCCGCTCGTCGGGTCGGTGAGCGAGCTCGCCACCTCCGCGGCGCCCGGGCCACCGCCCGAGAGCGCCTGCGCGATGGCGGCCAACGCCTGTGGGTCACCGGAGGAGACGTACTTGTTGCCGATGTCGAGGAAGGGGATGCCCGCGCTCGACGAGGGGTTGAAGGGCGCCGCCGCCTTGCCCGAGGCCGAGCCGTCGTACTTCGCGTAGAGGTCGTTCACCTGCTTCGGCACCGACTGCAGCGGGTTCTTGTCGCGGTCGAGGTACTCGTAGGGGGTGAAGGCGACGTAGGGGCTCGAGTACGTCGCGCCGAGGAAGCTGAAGGTGGGGACGCTCGAGGGGATGTCGGTCGAGGAGGAGGTGGTCTGCTTCAGGCCGCTGAAGGTCCCGAAGCGGCTGAGCGCGGCGATCATCGACCAGCGCATCACCCCGCAGTAGGGGCAGTACTCGGCGCCGTAGTAGACGAAACGCGGCTTGCCGTCGGAGGTGAGCGCCGGCTGGTCCTTGGTGAGGGTGAATGGTGCCGGCTGGTTGGAGATGCCCACCGAGTTGTAGGTCGCGAGCGGGACGTTGAGGACCGGGTCGAGCTGGGTGGCGGCGGCGAGCGCGGGGTGCTGGCCGGTCGAGATCCCCGACGAGGAGCCGGGGCCGGAGTTGCCCTTGGCGAAGTTCCACACCAACAGCGCGACCACGACGACGACCACCGTGCCGACCGCGATCCAGCCGGCCTGGCGCGAGCGAGCCTGGTGCCGACGGTCGTAGCGGCGCTGCGCGCTCGCCGACATCGTCGCGTTCTGCTGGCCGCCGAGGCGCCGCGCACCGGCGGCGGTGCTCCTCGGGTCGGGTCTCCGACCCTGCTTGGAGTTGCGCGCCACTCTCTATCTCCTCCGGCTCCGGACGCCGCAGTGTACCGGCACCCCCTGTGACGCTCCTGAAGAGCGCGGCGGGGGCGCGCACAAATCTGCGGTGAGCTCTCGGCGTGGCCCCAGCTCGGCCACAGAATGGTTGCATACGGTCAGGGCAGCGAACAGTTAGATACGCAAAGGAGTCACCCGTGTTCTCGCTCGGCTACGCCTTCAACGAGCTCCGCCGCCGCTTCGGCCGCACCCTCGTGACCGCCCTCGGCCTCGCCGCCGGCGTCGGCCTCGTGATGGGGATCATCGGCGTCTCCGAGGGCCTCTCCGAGGCCCAGAACCGGATCCTCTCCCCCCTCGGCAGCGTCGGCACCGACATCATCGTGACGCGCACGATCGCCCCGACGACCGAGCAGACGACGGCCACGACCACGCCGAGCAGCGGCTTCCCCGGCGGTGGCGGTGGCGGTGGCGGCTTCTTCGCGCGCGGCGTCGCCGGCTCGGGCGTCACCGCCTCGCAGGCGGCCGCTCTCGCGCAGAACAACGCCTCGGTGATCACCGACCTCGCGAAGCTCGGAAAGCCCGGCACCCAGTTCACCCACGACTTCTTCGTCCCCGGCACGCTCATCACCTTCCCCGCGGCCGCGGTCAGCGACGTCTCGAAGATCACCGACGTCACCTCCGCGGTCGGCGCGCTGTCGCTGCAGGCGCTCCACCAGACTGGCACGGTCCCGAAGATCACCGACACCGTGAAGACCGGCGGCCAGACCCTGAACACCAAGGTGAAGGCGCCCACCCTCACCCCCGCCCAGCAGGCAACCCAGCGCTCCTGCATCCAAGCCGCGCTGCAGAAGTCCTTCGGCTCGTTCTTCAGCGGCGCCGGCACCGCGGGCGCCGGCAAGGGCGGCGGCGGACGGGGCGGCCTCGGCGGCGCCGGCAACTCGGGCGCCCCCGCCGGGGCAGGCGGCCCGACGACCACCCAGCGCCGCCAGTTCGCCGGCTTCGCCAACAACCCCGTCGTCGAGAAGTGCCTGACCCCCGCCGAGATCACCTACGAGCAGCAGGTGGTGGTCCCCGAGCGGACGATCCAGCGGGTGCTCGCCACGCCGACCACCAACACGAACACCTCGAGCTACACCGTCGCCGGCGTCGACCCCTCGAACACGACGACCGGCCTCGTCACGAGGGCCCAGCTCGTGCAGGGCAGCTGGTTCACCGCCGCCCCCGCCGACGAGGTCCTCGTGAACACGGCCTACGCCAGCACCAAGAAGCTGAAGCTCGGCGGCACGCTCACGATCAACGCCAAGGGCTACAAGATCGTCGGCCTCGTCTCCCCGACCCTCACCGGCAACGTCTCGGACGTCTACTTCCCCCTCACGACGATGCAGAGCCTCTCCTCGGCGAAGGGCTACGTGAACGAGGTGCTCGTCGCGGTGAAGAACTCCTCGGACGTCTCGGCGGTGACCGCGGCGATCAAGAAGGACCTCCCCGGTGCTGAGGTGCTCACCTCCAAGCAGCTCGCCGACCAGGTGAGCGGGAGCCTCTCCAACGCCCACAAGCTCGCCAACACGCTCGGCACCGCGCTCGCCATCGTCGTGCTGCTCGCGGCCTTCCTGATCGCGATGCTGCTCACGCTCTCGAGCGTCGCCAAGCGGGTCCGCGAGATCGGCTCGCTGCGGGCGATCGGCTGGTCACGCGGCGCCGTCGTCCGTCAGGTGATGGCCGAGACCCTCGGCATCGGGGTGATCGGCGGCCTCATCGGGATCGGGGTCGGGGCGATCGTCTGCGGGATCGTCGCCGCCGTCGGCCCCGGCCTCTCGGTGACGACGACCGGCCTCACGGTCGGCGCCTCGACCCTCTCGCAGAGCCTCCTGCACCAGTCGACGACGGGCACGATCAACACGATCGTGCACCTCACCGCCCCGATCCGTGCCGCGACGATCGGCCTCGCCTTCGCCGGTGCGCTCGTCGGCGGCCTGCTCGCCGGCGCCGCGGGCGGATGGCGGGCGGCGCGCCTCGCCCCGGCCACCGCGCTGCGGGACCTCGGCTGAGCGGGCGCGAGAGAGAAAGGACGACCCCATGGACACCACCGAGACCACGGCCGCGACGACGGGGGCCGGCGCCCCCACCGCCCCCCTCTACGAGCTGCGCCACCTCGAGCGCACCTTCACCCGCGGCGGCGTCGCCGTGCACGCGGTGCGCGGCATCGACCTCACGATCGCGCGCGGCGAGATGATCTCCCTCGAGGGGCCGAGCGGCTCGGGCAAGAGCACCCTCCTGCAGCTCCTCGGCGCCCTCGACAGCCCGACCGGAGGGGAGATCCTCTTCGGCGGCCGCAACCTCGCCGGCCTCGACGACCGGGCGCTCACCGCCATCCGCGCCAAGGAGATCGGCTTCGTCTTCCAGCACTTCAACCTGATCCCCACCCTCACCGCGACCGAGAACGTCGCCGTGGCGATGATCCCGAACCACGTACGCCTGAAGGAGCGCACCGCCCGCGCCGAGGAGCTGCTCACCCAGGTCGGCCTCGCCCACCGCCTCGGCCACCTCCCCTCGCGGCTGTCGGGCGGCGAGCAGCAGCGCGTCGCGATCGCGCGCGCGCTCTCGAACAGCCCGAGCGTGATCATCGCCGACGAGCCGACGGGCAACCTCGACTCCGAGACCGCGAAGGAGGTGATGGCGGCGATCGCGGACCTCAACCACCACGCCGGCGTGACCATCGTCATCGCCACCCACGCGGAGGACGTCGCCCGCCTCACCGACCGGCGGGTGCGGATGCGCGACGGCGCGGTCCTCGAGGACTCGACCGCTTCCCCCGCCTGAGGGCGCCCTACAGCTCGGCGCCCTGGAAGGGTGCGCGGCCAAAGAGGAAGAGGCGGTCGGCGCGCGCCGCCGCTCCCGCCACCTCCTCGCGCGCCGCACCGACCTCGGTGAGGCGGGCGAAGCTCGTCGCGCCGAGGTAGGTGGCGGCGAGCGCGTCCACCCCGAGGCGGAGCTCCCCGCCCTCCTCGTTCGCGACGGCGCGGCCGCGGCCCCCGGGGTCGACCTCGAGGCGCCAGCAGCGCGCGTTCCAGGGGCAGCCCGGGTCCTCGACCTCGAGGGTGACGGCACCGGCCGCCGCGTACGAGCGGCCGCCGAGCGCGCCGGGCAGGTCGACCAACCGCAGCCAGCCACGGTGGCGCTGGGCGACGACCTCGCACGCGCCCGGGTCGCGCAGCAGGTGACGGAGGGGTTCGTCGACCGGCCGGGGCGCGGTCGTGATCGTCACGCCCTCCCCGAGCGAACCGATCACCCAGCCGAGCGCGCGGTAGGCGGCGGGCGTCGTCGCGACGAGCTCCTCGAGGCGCACCTCGCGCCCGCTCGCGCCGACGAGGGCGCGGTAGCGGAGGTAGCCGTCGAGCTCGCCGTCGGCCTCGTGGGCGACGACGAAGCCGGTCCGGTCGGCCCCCTTGTCGGTGACGAGAAGGCGGCGCCACTCCTCGGCGGTGCGGGTGATCTCGCCGACCGAGGCGCGGCGGTGGCGGTCGAATATCGCGGGCAGTGCCTCGAGGGCCTCGTCGGGGCGCAGCTGCACGAGGGAGCCCGGCGGGGAACCGGGCTCGTTCGCGACGGCGCGGCCGGGGGCGATGCGGTACTCGTTCGCCCAGCTCGCGGGGGCGAAGCCGAAGCGCCGGTAGAAGCCTCCGTCGCCCGCCTCGAGGAGCGCGACGGCCTCGCCGCGATCGTGCGCGTCCTCGAGGAAGCGGGCGACGAGGCGGCCGCCGAGCCCCTGGCGGCGGTGCGTCGGCGCGACCCCGAGGTCGGTGAGCGCGGCGACGCGAAGCGGCCGCGGCCCGGGGACGGTGAGCTCGACGAGGTGGCTCGCGAGCGTGCCGAGGACGGCCCCGCCGGCTTCGGCGACGAGGCAGCGCCCGGGGTCGAGGGCGGCGAGGAAGAGCTCGCGCTCGTCGTCGGGGAACGAGAAGACGAAGGCGGCCTCCACACAGGCGGCGAAGGCGTCGAGCTCGTGGGGCGCCGGCGCCCGCAGCACGGGCGCCGGCCGGTGGCGCATCAGCTCTCGCTGGCCCCGCTGTCGCCCTTGCCGAGGTTCTTGCGGATCTTCAGGATCACGTCCTCGGAGTGGTTGGCGTCCTCGCCGCGCTCGCCGAGCAGGAGCAGGCGGTCGGCCGCGGCCTCGCGCTCGGCGCCGGCGTCGGCGGCCTCCATGCGCGCCTCGATCCCTTCGGCGACGATCTTCTCGGCCTCTGAGACGAGCGCCTCGACCATCTCGTCCTCGGGGACGACGCGGATGATCTTGCCCTTGATGAACAGGTGGCCCTTGTGCTTGCCCGCCGCGATGCCGAGGTCGGCCTCGCGCGCCTCGCCGGGGCCGTTCACCACGCAGCCCATCACCGCCACCTGCAGCGGGAGGTCGCGCTCGCTGAGCGCCGCCTGCGCCGCCGAGGCGACCGCGATGACGTCGATCTCGGCGCGCCCGCAGCTCGGGCAGGCGATGAGGTCCAGGCCCCGCCGCTCGCGCAGCCCGAGGGCCTCGAGGAGCTGGCGGCCGGCGCGCACCTCCTCGACGGGGTCGGCGGTGAGCGAGTAGCGGATCGTGTCGCCGATCCCCTCGGCGAGCAGCGTGCCGATCCCGGCGGTGCCCTTCAGAAGCCCCGCCGGCGGCGGCCCCGCCTCGGTCACGCCGAGGTGCAGGGGGTGGTCGAAGGTCTCCGAGGCGAGGCGGTAGGCCTCGATCATCACCGGGACGTTCGAGGCCTTCACCGAGATCTTCACGTCGTGGAAGTCGACCTCTTCGAAGTAGGCGATCTCCATCCTCGCCGACTCCACGAGCGCCTCGGGGGTGGCGCCGCCGAAGCGCTTGTAGAGCTCGGGGTGCAGCGAGCCGGCGTTCACGCCGATGCGGATCGGGATGCCGCGGTCCTTGGCCTCGGAGGCGACGAGCTTGATCTCCTCGGGCTTGCGGAGGTTGCCGGGGTTGAGGCGCAGCCCCTGCACCCCCGCCTCGAGGGCGGCGAGCGCCATCTCCACGTGGAAGTGGATGTCGGCGACGATCGGCACCGGCGAGCGGGGGATGATCTGCGCGAGCCCCTCGGCGGCCGCCTGCTCGTTGCAGGTGCAGCGCACGATGTCCGCGCCCGCCGCGGCGAGGGCGTAGATCTGCTGCAGCGTCCCCTCGACGTCCGCGGTCTTGGTGGTCGTCATCGACTGCACGCTGACGGGCGCGCCGCCGCCGATCGCCACCGGCCCGACGTGGACCTGCTTGGTCTGCCGCCGCTGCCCCAGGTTCCCTGCCGCACGTGCCATCGTCCGCGGTCCTCCTCGACTGCGCCGCCACCTCTGCGCCCTCAGACTACGGCCTCACGGCCCTTCCTCGGGTGTGGGCGAGGTGAACGGCGGGCGAACTGTTCGACCGCGCGCCGGCGATCAGCCCCCGGGCAGGTGAACTGGATTCACGGCGTTCGCGTAGAGGGCGCCGAGGCCGAGCACGAGGATGAAGGCGAGGAAGAGGTAGGCGACCGGCATCAGCTTCGCGACGTCGGCGTGGTAGCGGCGGCCGCGGCGCGAGCGCAGCCGCTCGTAGACGGCGATCGCCACGTGGCCGCCGTCGAGCGGGAGCATCGGCACGAGGTTCACGATGCCGACGAAGACGTTCACCGCGACGAGGATGTAGAGCAGCTCGGAGACGTTCTGGTGCGCCGCCTGCGCCCCGACCTGGATCGCACCGAGGATCGAGACGAGCTGGCCGGAATTGCCGGTCGCCCCCGTGTTCCCCGCGGCCGCGGCGGCGTGCTGGGAGCGCGCCGAGGCCACCGAGCGGGCGAAGGAGGCGAGGCCGTGCGGCGAGAAGATCTCGCCGAGCCCGGCGAAGCTCGCCCGCGTCACGCTCCCGAGGAGCGCGCCGGCCCGCCCGAGGGCGGAGAGGGGGTTCTCGGTCACGTAGCTCTGGCCGAGCGCCACCCCGATCACCCCGACGGGCTGCTTGGCCTTGATCTCCGGCGTCGGGACGCCGTTCACCGCGACGTCGAGACCGCGGGCGTCCCGGCTCACGACGACGACGGAGACGAGCCTGCCGGCACGGCGCACGCCGAGGTCGAGGCGGGCGTCTGGATGGGCGTGCACGTAGTTGACGAAGTCGTTGGCGGTCGGCACGGCACGGCCGTCCACCGAGACGACGACGTCGCCGGCGTGCAGCCCCGCCGCCTTCGCCGGGCTGACAGCATTGGTGTAGGTGGTGAAGCCGCCGATCTCCGCGGCGGACGAGGGCAGGCCGGCGAAGGCGACCATCCCCCACAGGAGGAGGAAGGCCATCACGAAGTGCATCGTCGACCCGGCGACGCCGACGAGCACGCGCCGCGGGAAAGTCGACTGCCGGTAGCTGCGCGCCTCGTCGAGGGGGTCGACCTCCTCGAGGCCGGTCATCCCGACGATCTTCACGTAGCCGCCGGCGGGGATCGCCTTCACGCCGTACTCGGTCTCGCCGCGGCGGAACGAGAGGATCCGTGGCCCGAAGCCGAGGAAGTACTCGGTGACCTTCATCCCCGAGAGCTTCGCGGTGACGAAGTGCCCGGCCTCGTGGGCCATCACCATCACCACGAGGGCGAGGACGACGATGAGCACGTCGAAGCCGTGCAGCCACAAGGTGAGCAGGACGACCGCCGCGACGAGCGCCAACAGCCGGTAGAGCGCGCTGCGATTGCTCGTCTGGACCGAGGGCGGGCGGCCGATCACGCGACGACGGCGGCGGCCTCGACCACCGACGCAGCGACGCGGCGAGCCGCGGCGTCCGCGGCCAGCACGTCCGCGACCTCGACGAGCTTGGTCGCCTCGTGGCGCGAGAGCGTCTCCTCGACGACCCGGGCGATGTCGAGCCACCCGATGCGGCGCTCGAAGAAGGCCTCCACCGCGACCTCGTTCGCTGCGCTCAGCCACGCCGGCGCCGAGCCGCCCAGGCGGCCCGCCTCGAAGGCGAGGCCGAGGCAGGCGAAGGTGCCGAGGTCCGGCTCCTCGAAGTCGAGCGAGCGCAGCGCCCGCCAGTCGAGGGTGCCGAAGGGCTCGCCGAAGCGGTCGGGGTAGGAGAGGGAGTAGCCGATCGGGAGGCGCATGTCCGGGTAGGAGAGCTGTGCGATCGTCGCGCCGTCGACGAACTCGACCATCGAGTGGACGATCGACTGCGGGTGCACGACGACCTCGATGCGGTCGAAGCCGACCCCGAAGAGCTCGTGCGCCTCCAGCACCTCGAGGCCCTTGTTCATGAGCGTCGAGGAGTCGATCGTGATCTTCGGCCCCATCTTCCAGGTGGGGTGGGCGAGGGCCTCGTCGATGGTCACCGCGGCGAGCGAGGCGCGCGAGCGGCCGCGGAAGGGGCCGCCGCTCGCGGTGACGAGCACACGGCGGACGTCGGTCGGGCTCTCCGGCCCCTCCGGCCCGACGTGCGCGTCGGGGCCGACGTGGCGACGCTCGCCGAGGCACTGGTGGATCGCGCAGTGCTCGGAGTCGACGGGGACGATCTCCGCCCCGCGCGCCGAGCGGGCCGCCTGCACGACCGGGGCCCCGGCGATGAGCGACTCCTTGTTGGCGAGCGCGAGGCGGCGGCCGCTCGACAGCGCGGCGACCGTGACCGGCAGGCCGGCGAAGCCAACGACGGCGTTCAGCACGATGTCACCGGTCGCGCCGAGCTCGGAGAGCGAGGCCGGCCCGGCGAGGACGGTCGTCCCCGCGGGAACGATGGCGCGCAGCTCCTCCACGCGGGCCGCGTCGGCGATCGCGACGACCTCGGGGCGGAGCTCACGGGCCTGCTCGGAGAGGAGCTCGACGTTGCTCCACGCGCCGAGCGCGACGACGCGGAAGTCCTCCGGCGCCCGCCGGCAGACATCGACCGCCTGCGTCCCGATCGAGCCCGTCGAGCCGACGATGCTCACCTCACGCACGGCTGCGACCCATCGGGAAAGGGTACCGGTGGCCGGGGTCCCGGCGGCAGCAGGGCGCGGGCGATGAGCTCCTCACGAGAGGTGTGCCAGGCGGGCGAGCGCGTAGGTCGCCGGGAGGACGAATAGCAGGGCGTCGACGCGGTCGAAGAGGCCGCCGTGGCCGGGCAGCAAGTTGCCCATGTCCTTCAGCTCGAGGTCGCGCTTCACCATCGACTCCGTGAGGTCGCCGAGCGGGGCCACCGCCGAGACGAGGACGCCGAGCTCGAGGGCGCTGAGGCGGCCGAAGGGGTGCAGCATCCCGACGGCGAGCACGGCGACGAGCACGGTGAGCAGGGTCCCTCCGACGAGGCCCTCGAGGGTCTTTCCGGGGCTGATGTCGGGTGCGATGCGGTGGCGGCCGACACGGGAGCCGACCACGAAGGAGCCCACGTCATGGGCCACGGTGAGCAGCACCGCGGCGAACACGAGGGTCACGCCGTGGCGGTGCGGGAACTGCGCGGGGGCGAGGAGGAGGCCGCCGAAGGCGCCGAGGCCGCCGACCCACACCGCGACGAAGAGCGTCGTCGCCATCGAGACGAGGGGATCGGCGGGGGGACGGAGCAGGTGGAACAGCGCCGTGAGGACGACCGCGCAGCCGAGGACGGTCATGATCCCCGAGCCCTGGCGCAGGTAGGCGGCGACCACGAAGGCGGGGACGGTGAGCAGCCCGACGAGCGTCGCCGGCCGGTAGCCGGCCCGCTGCAGGGCGGCGAATGCCTCGCCGGCCGTGAGGGTCAGCGCGAGTGCGGCGAGGACGAGCGTGGCGAGGGCGCCGAGCAGGAGGCAGACGGCGACGAGGGCTGCGAGACCGAGCCCCGTGAGCGTCGCCACCCGGCCGTCACGCCCCTTCGGCGCGGGCTCGGTCGCGCCCCGCCGCGAGCGGCTCGAGGCGTGCCTGCGGCGTTCGCTGCGCAGCGTCGCGAGATCTTCCGGCGCCTCCTCCTGGTTGAGCAGCGGCGCCCAGGCCGCCTCGGGCTCGGTGCCCTCGACGGGCGAGCCGCCCCGCTCGAGCTCCTCGAAGGAGAAGGTGAAGGGAGCCTCCCCCGGCTCCACCGTGCCGGCGATCACCGTGTCGTCGCTCTCGTCGGGCTCGACTGCGGCGAAGATCGAGAGGTCGGTCTCGGCCGCCCAGTCCGAGCTCGCCTCACGCCACGTCGGGCCACGCACCGCGTCCGGGCGTTCGGCGTCGGGGTGGTCGAGCAGCACCCGCGGCACCTGCCCGGTCGGAGGGTCGGCCCAGTTGGGCAGCTCGTAGGCCTCCGTCGGCTGCTCGACGGCGACCTCCTCGTCTTCGGGATGCGGGTGGACGAGCCCGGCGGCCACCGCCGCCTCGACAGCCGCGATCCGCACCTCGCCCGTCGACGGGCCGTTGCCCTCGGCGCGCGTCTCGTCCTTGTTGTCGTCTTCGGGCTGTTCGGCCACGACTCCCCCTGCTCACCCGACTTCCTCACGCGCCGACGCGCGCTCAGACGTCGAGCAGCTCCTGTTCCTTGTGGGCGAGGAGATGGTCGATCTCGGTGACGAGCTCGTGCGTGAGGTGCTCGAGCTCCTTTTCCGCGCGATCGAGATCGTCGGAGGAGATCTCCCCGTCGTGCTCCAGCGCCTCGAGCTCGTGTCGGGTCTGGCGGCGCACGTTGCGCACCGCAATTTTCCCGTCCTCGGCGCGCTGGCGCACCGTGCGGACGAGCTCCTTGCGTCGCTCCTCGTTCAGCTGGGGGAAGGACAGGCGCAGCACGATGCCGTCGCTCGACGGGTTGACGCCGAGGTCCGAGCTCTGGATCGCCTTCTCGATCGCCTTCAGCGCGCTCTTGTCGTAGGGGTTGATCACGAGCGTGCGCGCCTCGGGCACCTGGAAGCCGGCGAGCTGCTGGAGGGGCACCTCGGTGCCGAAGTAGTCGACGCGCAACCGCTCGACGAGCGCTGGGCTGGCCCGGCCGGTGCGGATCGTCGAGAACTCGGTCTTGGTGTGCTCGATGGCCCTGTCCATCTTCTCCCGTGTCTCTGAGAGGGCGATGGCGATCAAGGAGTCGTCGCTCACGTGATCAGCGTACCGATCTGTTCCCCGGCGAGCGCCCCGCGGATGTTGCCGGCGCGCATCAGGTCGAAGACGACGATCGGGAGCGAGTTGTCCTTGCAGAAGGTGATCGCGGTGAGGTCCATGACGCGCAGGTCCTCGGAGATGACGTCCATGTAGCCGATCTCGTCGTAGCGGGTCGCACTCGGGTCGACCTTCGGGTCTGCGCTGTACACGCCGTCGACCCCGCCGTGCGTGCCCTTCAGCACGACCTGCGCCTCGATCTCCGCGGCGCGCAGCGCCGCCGAGGTGTCGGTCGTGAAGAAGGGGTTGCCCATCCCCGCGGCGAAGATCACGACGCGGCCCTTCTCGAGGTGGCGGGTCGCGCGACGGCGGATGTAGGGCTCGCAGACCTCCGCCATCGCGATCGCCGAGAGCACCCGCGTCGGCTGCCCCTCGCGCTCGAGGGCGTCCTGCAGCGCGAGCGCGTTGATCACCGTGCCGAGCATTCCCATCGTGTCCGAGGTGGCGCGGTCCATCCCCTCGCCGGCGCCGGTCTGCCCCCTCCAGATGTTGCCGCCGCCGACCATGATCGCGAGCTCGACGCCGAACTCGACGCGCGACTCGGCGATCTCCTTCGCGATGCGGCGGGCGGTGTGCGCGTCGATCGTCTCGTCCGACGCGGACGAGGCGAGGGCCTCACCGGAAAGCTTGAGCACCGCCCGGCTCCAGCGCCGGGCGGGGAGAGGCGAGATCGGCGAGACCTCGGCCAAAGTGCCTAGGCCCCCACGACGACCTGCGCGAAGCGGAGGACCTGCGCGTCGCCGAGGATCTGTGCGACCGACTTCTTGTCGTCCCTCGCGTAGGGCTGCTCGAGGAGGGCGCGCTCCTTCACGAAGCCCCTGAGGCGCCCCTCGACGATCTTCTCGAGCTGCTCCTCGGGCTTGCCCTCGTTGCGCGCCGTCGCCTCGATCGTCTCGCGCTCCTGCGCGAGCACCGACTCGGGGATGTCCTCGCGCCGCAGATACTCGGGGCGGGCGAAGGCGATATGGATCGCGACGTCGTGGGCGAGCTCGGGGGTGGCGCCGGCGAGCTCGACGAGCACGCCGTTCACGCCGCGGCCGTTCTGCACGTGCAGGTAGCTGTCGAGGATCGCGTCGGGGGAGGCCTCGAAGCGGGTGTGGTTCCCGACCGCGATGTTCTCCTTCAGCGTCACCTTCAGCTGGTCGATCTCCTCGTCGTGCTTGGCGAGGGCGTCCTCGCCCTCGCTCGCGAGCGTCTCGGCGAGCGTGTCGACGAGCTGCACGAACTCGGCGGACTTGGCGACGAAGTCGGTCTCGCACTCGAGTGCGAGGACGCCACCGAGACGCCCGCCACCGGTGACGACGACCGAGACCGCACCCTCGGCGCGCTCGCGCTCGGAGCGCTTGCTGGCCCCGGCGAGGCCCTGCTCGCGGAGCCAGCGCGTGGACTTGTCCTGGTCGCCGTCGCACTCGATGAGGGCCCGGCGGGCGTCGAGGATTCCCGCGCCGGTCGCCTGGCGGAGTGCCTGAACCTCCTTGGCGGTGGGGGTGTAGTCGGACATCTCAGGCCTCCGGGGTGCTCGCAGCGACGCTCTCGAGTTCGGTTTCGGGTGCGGCCTCGCTCGCGGGGGTCGCGGTTGCAGGTGCCGCTTCGCTCGCGGGGGCCGGGGTTGCAGGTGCCGCTTCGGCCACCGGCGCTGCCTCGGCGGGCTCGGCTGCCGCTGCCTCGGCGGCGGGCTCGGGCTCGGCGGGGACGGGCTCTGCGGGGCCGCCCTCGTTGCGGGTCTGACGGAGCGAGTCCGAAGCGCGGCGGGAAGCGATGTAGCGGCCCTCGCTCACCGCGTCGGCGACGACGCGGCACATCAGTCGGCCCGAGCGGATCGCGTCGTCGTTGCCGGGGATCACGTAGTCGATGACGTCGGGGTCGCAGTTCGTGTCGACGACGGCGACGACGGGGAGGCCGAGCTTGTTCGCCTCGGTGACCGCGATGTGCTCCTTCTTCGTGTCGATGACGAAGATCGCGTCGGGGAGGCGCCGCAGGTTGCGGATGCCGCCGAGGTTGCGGGCCAGCTTGTCGAGCTCGCGGGTGAGGATCAGCGCCTCCTTCTTCGGCATCGCCTCGAAGTCCCCCGAGCTGCGGCGCGACTCGAGCTCGACGAGCTTGCGGACGCGACCGGAGATCGTCTCGAAGTTGGTGAGCATGCCGCCGAGCCAGCGCTCGTTCACGTACGGCATGCCGCAGGAGGTCGCGTACTCGGCGACGGGGTCCTGGGTCTGCTTCTTGGTGCCGACGAAGAGCACCGTCCCGCCGTTCGCGACGAGGTCGCGGAGGAAGCGGTAGGCGGTGTCGATGCGGTCGAGGGTCTGGTGGAGATCGATGATGTAGATCCCGTTGCGCTCGCCGTAGAGGAAGCGCTTCATCTTCGGGTTCCAGCGCCGCGTCTGATGGCCGAAGTGCACCCCGGCCTCGAGCAGCTGCTTCATCGTGACGACTGCCATGACAACTCCTTCAACGGTTGGCGTTCGTGCGTCGCGCCCGGAGGCGACCGTTTCGACGACACGATGTGCGTGCGCGGTGAGACACCGGGACCCGGGCGGGTCCGAGGGAGAGGATACCCGGTCCAGGGGTCGCCCACTCCGGCCGCGGTGGCAGCGGGCCGACGGCCGCTCAGGCCCGCGGATGGGTCTCCGCGTAGACCGCAAGCAGCCGCTCGCGCGAGACGTGGGTGTAGATCTGGGTGGTCTGCAGGCTGGCGTGGCCGAGCAGCTCCTGGACGACGCGCAGGTCCGCTCCCCCGTCGAGCAGGTGGGTGGCGAAGCTGTGGCGGAGCGCGTGCGGGTGGGTGGGCCGTGAGGCCCGGCGGTCGATGATGCGCCGCACGTCTCGGGGGCCGAGACGGCTGCCCCGCTGGTTGAAGAAGACCGCCCCCGCGGGGGAGTCGTCGGCGAAGAGCGCGCTGCGCGCCTCGCGCAGGTAGCCGGTGAGCGTCGCCACGCTCGCCGCGCTCATCGGCACCCGCCGCTGCTTGGAGCCCTTCCCCCACACCGTGACCACGCCGTTCGCGAGGTCGACGTCGCCGAGGTCGATGCCGCAGCACTCGCTCACCCGCAGCCCCGAGCCGTAGAGGAGCTCGAGCACGGCGTCGTCTCGGAGGTCGAGCGCGTCGGCCCGCGCGTCGCGCTCGCCGCCTCCGGCAGGGGCCGCTGCGGCGGGCTCGAGCAAGCCGGCGAGCTCCTCGTCGCTCAGCACCTGCGGCAGGCGCGCCGCGCCGCGCGGCGCGCTGAGCCTGCGCGAGGGGTCCACCGCGATGAGGTGCCGGCGCTCGGCGAAGGCGAAGTAGCGCCGCAAGGTCGAGGCCTTGCGGGCGATCGTCCGCCGCGAGTAGCCGCGTGTGTCGAGGTAGGCGAGGTAGCGCCGGAGCAGCAGGCGGTCGACCTTCTCGGGGCCGTCGAGGCCCGAACGCGCCGCCCATTCGACGAAGGCCTCGGCGTCGGAGCAGTAGGCGCGCACCGTCGCCGGAGCGGTCGCGCTGAGTGATTGCAGGAACGCCTCAATCTCCCAGCTCATGGGCCTAGGCTAACGATGACCCCACGACGGGGGCTGGCACTTGGGCACTCGGGCCGAGGATCCCCCGGGGGCGCCGTACGGGGGGAGAATGCAGCCATGGCGAGCCACATCCTGATCGTCGAGGACGACGAGCGGATCCGCGCCTCGATGTGCCTCGCGCTCGAGGACGAGGGCTACGACGTCACCGAGGCCGCGAGCGGCGAGGAGGCCCTCGAGATCTTCGGGCAGTCGCTCGTCTCACAGCCCTTCGACCTGATGATCATCGACATCATGCTGCCGGGGATCGACGGCTTCGCGTGCTGCCGCGAGCTCCGCCGGCAGAGCGCGATCCCAATCATCATGGTGACGGCGCGCACCGACACCCACGACGTCGTCGCCGGCCTCGAGGCGGGTGCCGACGACTACGTGACCAAGCCCTTCGAGCCGAAGGAGCTGGCGGCGCGCATCCGCGCCCTTTTGCGGCGGGCGCGCCTCGCCGAGGGCGGCCCGGCGGTGCTCACCTTCGGCGATCTCGAGATCCTCCCCGAGGCGGGTGTCGTGCGGGTCGCGAGCGTCGAGGTGCACCTCACCCGCACCGAGTTCCTGCTGCTGTGCGAGCTCGCCGCCAACCCCGGCAAGGTGCTCTCGCGCGAGCAGCTCCTCGAGCGGGTGTGGAGCTACGACTACTTCGGCGACGGCCGGCTCGTCGACGTCCACGTGCGCCGGCTGCGCACCAAGGTCGAGCCGGACCCCGCCAATCCCCACCACGTCCTCACCGTGCGGGGTCTCGGCTACAAGCTCGCCCCCTAGGTGAGCGTGCGCGCGCCGGCGGCACGGCGCGAGCGGCCGTGGCGCCTCGGGCGCCGCCTCCGCCATCTCCGCCCGCAGCTGCGGGTGCGCCTCATGCTGAGCTTCGGCCTCGGCGCCCTCGCGCTCTGCATCGTCGTCACGAGCACCGCCTACTTCGCCGTGCGGCGGGCGACGCTCAACCAGTTCGTGCAGAGCGCGGTGACCCGCGCCGAGGCCAACGCCACCCTCTTCGGCCAGAACCTCAACAAGGGGGAGAACGTCTACGCGATCGAGGGGCTGATCGCCCCGATCGACGCCGCCGCCGGCCAGGACACGAGCACCTGCCCCCTCGCCACCTCGGTCCTCAACGCGGGCGGCGACTGGGTGCCCGACGACACCTACCTCTTCCTCACCCCCGAGGGCTCCCCGAACACCGAGAAGGCGCTCAGCGCCTACGGCGTGACGAAGGCCGTCTCCGCGGGCAAGGCCGCGGAGCAGATCGTGCAGTTCCCGCCCTGCGGCGCCTACATCCTCGTCGGCTACGCCGTGCCGACCCCCGGCGGGCCGAACGCCCGCTACTTCGCGCTGATCTCGACCCAGCCCGTCAGCCACACCCTGCACCTGCTCCTCGCGGCGCTCGCCCTCGCCTCGGCGGTGACGGTGTTCGCCGGGATGATCCTCGGGCGCTGGGGGGCCGACCGGGTGCTGCGGCCGCTGCGCTCGATCGCCGAGGTCGCGAGCGCGATCGCCGACGGCCGCCTCGACTCGCGCATCGAGGCGCAGGGCTCGGGTGACCTCGCGGTGCTCAGCTCGTCGTTCAACCAGATGGTCGACCGCCTCCAGCAGCGCATCGAGCACGACGCGCGCTTCGCCTCGGACGTCAGCCACGAGCTGCGCTCGCCGCTCACCACCCTCGCCACCTCGCTGTCGGTGATCGAGTCCCGTCGCGAGGAGCTCCCCGAGCGCGCCCAACAGGCGCTCGACCTCCTCTCGGCCGAGGTGCACCGCTTCCAGGCGATGGTCCGCGACCTGCTCGAGATCTCGCGCCTCGACGCCGGCTCGGTCGACTTCCAGATGAGCCTCGTCGAGGTGGGCGAGCTCGTGGAGAACGCCCTCGCCGCCTCCGCCGCCGACCACGTGCCGCTCGAGATCGACCCGCTCGTCGGGCAGCGCAAGATCACCGCCGACAAGCGGCGGGTCGAGCGGGTGATGACGAACCTCGTCGACAACGCGGCGCGCCACGGCGGTGGCGCGGTGCGCGTCTCGGTCGAGTACGCCGGCACCGCCGAGGCGGACTTCGTGCGCATCGCGGTCGAGGACGAGGGGCCGGGCGTCCCCGAGGGCGAGCGCAGCCGCATCTTCGAGCGCTTCGCCAGAGGGACCGTCGCCGCCGGCCGCCGCGGCCGCGGCGGCGGCTCGGGGCTCGGCCTCGCGCTCGTCGCCGAGCACGTCCGGCTGCACGGCGGGCGGGTGTGGGTGGAGGACCGCGCGGGGGGAGGGGCGCGCTTCGTCGTCGAGGTCCCCCTCACCGCCCCGGGCGCCGGCGAGGAAGAGGAGGAGGAGCAGTGAGCCGCCGCTCCCGACGCGCCGCGCTCTTCGCGCTCCTCGCGGGGCTCGCCGCGCTGCCCGCCTGCGGCATCCCGCTCGACGCCACCCCGAACACGATCCGCGGCCTCCCGAACAACCCGCCGACGCCGACGAGCACGGCGACGGGGAGCAGCGGATCCCAGAAGGCGACCATCTACTACATGCAGGGCACCCGTCTGCGGGGGGTGACGCGGGCGGTGACCAACCTCAGCCCGGCGACGCTGTTGACGCTCCTCGTCCTCGAGCCCACGCCGGGCGAGGCCGACGAGAAGGGCGGCCACATCTTCAACGTCCTCAGCCCGAACGACGCGCTCGGCCTCGCGAACCCGAACGCGAGCCGCGGCGACCTCACCGTGCAGCTCCCACCCGAGATCCGCAGCCTCGAGGGGAGCCTGCTCGCCGACGCCTACGGGGAGATCGTGTACACCCTGCTCGACCCGGCGAACAACCACGGGTGCGCGTACACCGGCGTGCTGTTCATGCTCGACGGCCAGCCGCTGCCGGCGCTGCTCCCGAACTTCCTGCTCGCCGCCGGCCGCGCCGTGACGCGCAAGGACTACCTGAAGATCGCACCGAAGGGTGCGGCGGCGCCGACGGCCTGCTGAGGGTTAGCGGGCCTGCCCGGCCGACGGCGTCAGCTCGTCGTCGAAGTCGCGGCGGGGGGCGTCGGCCCACAACCGCTCGAGGTCGTAGTACTCGCGGGCGGTCTCGGAGAAGACGTGCACGACGAAGTCCCCGTAGTCGAGGAGGATCCACTCGCCGGAGTCGTTCCCCTCGATGCGGCGCTCGAGGGTCCCCGCGGCCTCGCGCAGGCGTCGCGAGATCTCGTCGACGATCGACTTCATCTGCCGGTTGTTCCTGCCGCTCGTGACGATGAAGTGGTCGGTGATCCCGAGCAGCTCACCGACCTCGAGCAGCACGGTGGACTCGTCCGTCTTGCTGGCCGCGGCGCGAGCGGCGACCTGGGCGAGCTCGAGGGTCAACGGGCGGAACCGCCGCGTGGCATCGCTGGAGCGCCGTAGTGACTCATCTGCTGAGAGCGTACAGGCCGCGTTCGCGTAGCAGGCGGACCGCCGGCCCCGGGACGAGGAAGTCGAGCGGGCGCCCCGTCGCCGCCCGGTCGCGCAGGTCCGTGCTCGAGATCTCGAGGGCCGGGACCTCGATCGCCACCGCACGGAAGCCCCTGAGGTGCGGGCTCGTCGCGATGTCGACGGCCGCTGCGCCGGGGCGGTTGACGACGACGAGGGTCGCGAGCTCGCGCACCTCGTCGACGCGCTGCCAGGTCGAGAGGCCGGGCACGACGTCGGCCCCGACGATCACGAACAGCTCGGCGCCGGCGTGAAGCGCCCCGAGCTCGATCACGGTGTCCGCGGTGTAGGAGGGGCCGCCGCGGCGGATCTCGAGGTCGGAGGCCTCGATCCCCTCGCTCTCCGAGACCGCCGCGGCGACGAGCGCGAAGCGGTCGACCGCGGGGGTGACGGGGCGCTCGTCTGCCTTCTGCCACGGCTCGTTGGCGACGACGAGGAGGACGCGGTCGAGCTCGAGGGTGTAGCGGGCGTTCACGGCGGCGACGAGATGGCCGACGTGCACCGGGTCGAAGGTGCCCCCGAAGACGCCGATGCGGGTCGTCACCGGGGGATCCCTGCCGCGCGACCGGGCCGCTTCATCGCCCCAGGGTAAGTGTGAGGATCCTGTAAGGCCAATGCAATCCGTCCGACACGGCCGCGACGAGTGCCTACGCTTTGGCCATGGCCGAGACCTCCCGCAGCTTCCGCGGCGACTGGAGCCCCTCCTCCTGGCAGGCGAGACCCGCCGCGCAGACCCCCGAGTGGCCGGACCCCGAGGCCCTCGAGTCGACCCGCGCCGACCTCGCGACGCTCCCGCCGCTCGTCTTCGCCGGCGAGGCGCGCACCCTCACCAAGGCGCTGCGCAGCGTCGCCGAGGGACGGGCCTTCGTGCTGCAGGCCGGCGACTGCGCGGAGTCCTTCAACGCCCTCTCGGCGGACGAGATCAGGGACAAGCTGAAGGTCATCCTGCAGATGGCCGTGGTGCTGACCTACGGGTCGGGCGTCCCGGTAGTGAAGATCGGCCGCATCGCCGGGCAGTTCGCGAAGCCGCGGACCTCGCCCACCGAGCGGGTGGGGGAGGTCGAGATGCCCTCTTTCCGCGGCCACATCGTGAACGACGACGCTCCCGTGCCCGCCGCCCGCATCCCGGACCCGGCGCGCATGATCCGCGCCTACCACCACTCCGCGTCGACCCTCAACCTGCTGCGCGCCTTCACCAAGGGCGGCTTCGCCGACCTCTCCCAGGTGCACCTGTGGAACCAGCAGTTCGTCGCCTCGAGCGCGGAGGGACGTCGTTACGAGGCGATCGCCGGGGAGATCGACCGGGCGCTGCGCTTCATGCGCGCCTGCGGGGTCGACCTCGCGAGCGAGGCGACCATCCAGCAGGTCGACTTCTTCACGAGCCACGAGGCGCTGCTGCTCGACTACGAGCAGGCGCTCACCCGAGAGGACTCGCTCACCGGCGACTTCTACGACTGCTCGGCGCACATGCTGTGGATCGGCGAGCGGACCCGCCAGCTCGACGGGGCGCACGTCGAGTTCCTCGCCGGCGTGCACAACCCGATCGGCGTGAAGCTCGGCCCCGAGGCGAGCCCCGAGGAGGCACTCGCGCTCTGTGAGGTGCTGAACCCCGAGCGCATCCCCGGACGCCTCACGCTCATCACCCGCCTCGGCCACGCCAACGTGACCACGCTCCTCCCCCGGCTCGTGCGCGCCGTCACCGACGCCGGCCACCCCGTCATCTGGGAGTGCGACCCGATGCACGGCAATACCTTCAGCGCCGGCGACGGGCTGAAGACTCGGCACTTCGACGACGTGCTGAGCGAGATCCGCGGCTTCTTCGCCGTGCACCGCGCGGAGGGCACCTGGCCCGGCGGCGTGCACGTCGAGCTCACCGGCGACGACGTGACCGAGTGCCTCGGCGGCGTCGAGGACATCCTCGAGGAGCACCTCCCCCTCCGTTACACCACGACCTGCGACCCCCGACTCAACGCCAGGCAGGCCATCGACCTCTCCTTTCGCGTCGCGGAATTGCTGCGCGATTGACCGGCTGGGCTCGACACCGCCGAGCCCGAGCCGCCGAGACGGGACTCCTCGCCTTCGGCGCGCTCGCGCTCTCGGCGATCGTCCCGTTCGCGGGGGCGACCGCCGCCTCGAACACCGGCCCGACCGGCTCGGGGCTGCCGACGGGGCTCGGCGGGACGGGCACCACCCCCCTCAAGCTGCTCCCGAACGCGAGCGCCTGCGCGCCGGGTCCGGTCGCGACGACCACCACGACCACGACCACGACCACGACCACGACCACGACCACGACCTCGACCACCACCACCACCACCACGAGCACGACCACGACGACGACGACGACGACGCTCGCCCCGACGGGCGCCTCGGGCGCGTCCGGCGCGTCGGGCGGCGGGACGACGACGACGGTGCCGAGCGCCACGACCACCTCGGTCGCGCCGACGACCACGACCTCGGCGCCGAGCGTCACCACGACGACCATCCCCACCTCGACGCCGGGGGCCACGGTCGCCTACGACCTCGTCACCGCGAAGGGCGCTGTCTCGAACTTCGGGGGCGCCGCCTTCTACGGGGACAAGGTCAAGCACGGCCTCGCCTCGCCGATCCGCGGCGCCGAGGCGACCATCGACGGCGGGGGCTACTGGTTGGCCACCGCCAGGGGCAGCGTCTACAACTTCGGTGACGCGCCCTTCGTCGGCTCGCTCGTCCACAAGAAGCTGAAGCGGCCGGTCACGGCATTCGCCTCCTCGCCGGACAGCCAGGGTTACTGGTTCGCGCTCGCCAACGGCAGCATCTACAACTTCGGCGACGCCGCCTTCTGCGGCTCGCCGATCCACGCCCACCTCGCGAGCCCGATCGCCGCGATGGCCCCGACCCAGGACGGCGAGGGCTACTGGCTCGTCACCGAGAAGGGGCAGGTCTACGCCTTCGGCGACGCGCCCAACTGGGGTGGCAACCCGGTGCACTCGCACCGCACGAAGATCGTCTCGATCACCCCCACCCCCGACGGCGGCGGCTACTGGCTCGCCGCCTCGAACGGCGCGATCTACAACTACGGCGACGCCCCCTTCCTCGGCTCGGGGGTGCACACGCGCCTCTCGCGACCCGTGACAGCCTTCGCCGCCACCCCCGACGGCGCCGGCTACTGGCTCGTCACCGCCAACGGACGGGTCTTCAACTACGGCGACGCCCCCTTCCTCGGCTCGCTCGCCGCCCACCAGCCGCGCCGGCCGAACGCGGTCGTCGCCCTCGTCCGCACCTACGTCGTCCTCAGCGCGAGCACGGTGCCCCTCCCGCACCACCTCCTCGGCTACGACGTCTCCAACTACCAGTGCGCGAAGAAGGACTCCGCGGGCCTCTTGTCGAACCTGCCGACGAGCTCGCCGCTCACGATCATCGAGGCGGCGGGCTGGCTCGACAGCGCGGACAACTCCTGCCTCGCCGCCGAGGCGGCGTGGGCCAAGCGCGCCGAGGGGGCCGGCGGCGCCCCCTACGAGCTCTATCTCTTCCTCAACTCTCCGGGCACCAACGTCGAGGCGACGGCGACCTACTCGACGGGGCCGAAGGGGACCTGCGGGACGCTGAGCGGCGGGGCGCAGCAGAGCTGCATCGCCTACAACTACGGCTTCAATGGCGCGAAGGGCGCGCTGCAGTACGCGAAGGCCCAGAACGTCGCCGCCGCGGTCTGGTGGGTCGACATCGAGAACGCCACGCTCTCGTCGACCTCGTTCTCCAATGAGTCCCAGGGCCAGTACTGGTCGGGCTCGACGGGACTCAACGCGCAGACCGTGCAGGGGGCGATCGATGCGCTCCACCAGGCGGGGATCCTCGTCGGCATCTACTCGACGAGCGTCCAGTACCCGAAGATCGTCGGCAACCTCGTCCCTGCGGGGGGCCAGGTGCCGCTGTGGATCGCGGGCGCGACGCGCACCAACCCGCCCTTCACCGAGAAGGACCTCCCCAACACCTCGGTGCTCGCGCCGTGGTGCGCGGGGACCGCGAGCTACGCCGGCTTCAAGGGCAACGACCTGTTCGCGAGCGGCATCCCCTGGATCCTCCAGGAGACGCCCGGAACCCTCGCCTCCCCCTACGGCCTGGACCCCGACTACACCTGCTGAGAGGGGGCGGGGACAGTACCGTCCCCGCCCGCCGCTGACCGCTAGCAGAGGACGGCGGCGAGCTCCTCCCACTCCCGATGCGGGAAGGCGACGGGGTCCTCGGTGAGGACCTGGATGCAGACGTGGTCGGCGCCCGCCTCGCGGTGCGCGGCGACCCGCTCCGCGACGTCGGCCGCGCTCCCCCAGGCGACGAGGTCGTCCACCACCTGGTCGGTCCCGGCATCGGCGAGGTCGTCGGCCGCGTAGCCGAGACGGACGAGGTTGTTCGCGTAGTTCGGCTGGCGGAGGTAGCGGTCGAGGTGGGCACGGGCGATCGCGCGGGCGCGGCCGGCGTCGGTCTCGAGCACCGCCTTCAGCTCGGGCGCGAGCAGCGGCCCGGCGCCGAGGACGCCACGGGCGAAGCGGGTGTGCTCGGGGGTGATGCAGTAGGGGTGGGCGCCCGCGGAGCGGTCACGCGCCATCTCGAGCATGCGCGGGCCGAGCGCCGCGAGGCAGCGCTCCTCCCTCGGCACCGGCGCCGCGGCGCCGTCGAGGCCGTCGAGAAAGGCGCTCATCACCGCGAGCGGCCGACGGTAGGCCTCAGCCGTGTTCTGCTCGACGATCGAGGCGTGCGAGACCCCGAGGCCGAGGAGGAAGCGCCCGTCGTGCTCGGCGTTCAACTCCTGGTGCTGCGCGGCGACCGCCGCGGGGTCGTGCATCCAGATGTTGAGGATCCCCGAGGCGATGACGATCCGCTCGCTCGCGGCGAGCAGCTCGTCGGCGACGTCGAGGATCTCGTCGGTCCCACCGCCGGGGATCCACACCGCCGCGAAGCCGAGCTGCTCGACGGGGCCGATCGCGGCGAGCGCCTCGGCGCGCGGTGCGGTGCGGAACTGCTGGGCCCAGAGACCGACGGGACCGAGCTGCATGGGATCTCCTCTCGAAGTGGCGCCCCGAGCCTAGGAGGAGCGCCTCGCCGCCGAGACCGTGACCCCCACCGCGGCGCCCGAGGCGCCGCTCGAGCCACTGGCGCCGCTCGTCGCCGCGCCGCCGCCCGACGGGGAGGCGCCCGCCCCGCCCGCCACCGCGGGAGCGCCCGGGTTGAAGCCCGGCGCGAAGACACTCGCCCGCAGCCCGAGGTCGGCCGAGGACTCGCCGACCGAGAGGGTGTACTGGCCGGGGAGCGCCTGCCACCTCCCGTTCAGGTAGGCGGTGAAGGCGCTCGCCGGGAGATCGAGGGTCACCGTCGTCGCCGCGTGCGCGGCCAGCGGGACGCGCACGAAGGCCTTCAGCTGCTCGGGGGGCTCCCCCGCTGCTGGTGGGAAGGCGAGGTAGGCCTGGACGACGTCGGTCCCGGCGCGTCGGCCGAGGTTGCGAACGGTGACCACCGCCTCCTCACCGCCGTCGGCGTCGGCGACGACGCGCAGCCCCGACTCGGAGAAGCGCGTGTAGCTGAGGCCGAAGCCGAAGGGGAACAGCGGCGTAAGACCGTGCGCCTGCTGGTAGCGGTAGCCGACCTCCAGCCCCTCGCTGTACGAGACGGTGCCCGCCACCCCCGGCCAGGTCGCGGGGCTGTGCGCGGGGACGGCGCCGTTGGCCGCCGGGAAGGTCACCGGCAGGTGGCCCGACGGGTCGCTGGCCCCGAAGAGGACCGCGGCGGTCGCCGCCCCGTCCTGCTCCCCCGGGTACCAGGCCTCGAGGACGGCCGCGACGTCACCGAGCCACGGCATCAGCACCGGGCCGCCGGTGTCGAGGACGACGACGGTGTGCCGGTTGACCGCGGCGACCGCCTCGACGAGGGCGTTCTCGTCGCCGGGGAGGCGGAGCGAGGGACGATCGCTCCCCTCGGCGTTCGCGTCGTTGACGAAGACCACCGCCGCCGAGGCGTGCGCCGCGGCGCGCACCGCGGCGGCGATGTCGGCGCCGCTCGAGCGCCAGCCGACGACGGGGACGGCGCCGCGCGACGAGGGGTAGTAGCGGAGCGAGATCGCCGTCGGCCGGCCCTTCACGAGGAAGACCGGCACCGTCCAGGTGGAGAGCTGGTGGGTGCCGGGCGTGGAGAGGAGGAGCTTGCCCCCGACCGAGAGCCAGGCGTTGCCGGTCGCGGTCACCGAGAAGTCGTAGTGGCCGCTCGCCGGCGCGCTCACCCGCGCGCTCCACTCCGAGAGCGCGTGCTCGAGGCTCGCCGGGAAGAAGCCCGTCGGCGCGTACTGCCGGGCGAGCAGGCCCGCCGCCTGCCCGTGCAGCGCGAGGGGTGCCGGCCCGGTGAAGGAGAAGGAGTGCAGGCTCGAGGGGGAGATCGGCGAGAAGGGCTGCACCGCGGTGCCCGCCGCGACGTAGCGCACCTTGGTGCGGGGGCCGACGATCGCGGCGATCGCCGCGAGCGGCCGCGAGACGAAGGGAGGGCGCACGTAGGCGCTGCCGCCGCCGGCGGCCACCGGCGCGGTGCTCGCCGCCGCGCCGATCACGGCGAGCGAGGCGAGGTGGCCGGTGCTGAGGGGCAGCACCCCCGAGTCCTTGAGGAGCACCATCGACTCCTCCGCGGCGCGCAGCGCGAAGCGGGCGTGCGCGGCGGTGGCGACCTCGGCGCCGCTGCGGCCGGTGAGCGGGTGCTCGATGAGCTGGAAGGTGAACTCCGCCTCGAGCAGGCGGCGCACGGCGTCGTCGAGGCGGGACGGCTTCACGATGCGGTCGGCGAACGCGCTGCGCAGCACTGCGGTCGCCGCCGGCTTGATGAGGTCGAGGCCGGCGGCGAAGGCGAGCGGCGGTGAGGTCACCGAGCGGAGGTCCGAGCGGACGAAGCCGGTGAAGCCCCAGCCCTGGTAGAGCTCCTTGAACAGCGCCGGGTCCGAGCAGTCGTTGACGCCGTTCACCTCGCCGTAGGAGCACATGATCGAGGCGACGTGCGCGACCGTCACCGCGGCGCGGAAGGGCGCGAGGTAGATCTCCTGCAGGGCCCGCTCCCCGACCTGCTCGTTCAGGGCGGCCCGGTCGGTCTCCTGGTTGTAGGCGGTGAAGTGCTTGGCGTCGGCGAGGACGCCCGCCGACTGGATCCCCTCGATGTCGGCGTCGCCCATCACCGAGACGAGGTAGGGGTCCTCGCCGTAGCCCTCGAAGGCGCGCCCGCTCTCGGGCACCCGGTCGATGTTGAGGTTCGGCCCCTGCACGACGTCGATGCCCTGGCCGCGCGCCTCCGCGCCCTGCACGGCGCCGTAGCGCTCGGCGAGGGTCGGGTCGAAGCTCGCCGCGACGCCGAGCGAGGAGGGCAGCTGGGTGGCGCCGCGGTCGCCGGCGGAGAGGCCGTCGGGGCCGTCCTGGAGCGTGAAGGGCGGGAGGCAGAGGGCGCGGATGCCCCGGACGCGGTTCTCGTAGCCGTCGCCCGGCGCGAGCGCGAGGAGGGTGAGCTTCTCGGCGAGGTCCATGTGCGCGAGGACCTCATCGGCAAGCGTCGTCGGGGTCGCGCGCGCCGCGGCCTCGGGCGCCGCCCACGGGCACGGCCCCGCCGCCCGCGCCGCGGGCGCGGCGGCAGCGGCACTGCCCGGAGCGAGCAGGGCCGGCAGAAGGGCGAGGGAGAGGGGGACCAGCAGCGCCCGCCAGGCGTGGCACCGCCGCCACGACGCGCTTCGCGGCCCCCCGGAGAGCCGCATCGCAGAAGTGTCGCATGCCCGCCGCGGCGGTACACGTCGGTGAGAGGGCCGGCGACGGCGCGCCGCGAGCGACGACTCCTAGGGGGACTCCTTGAAGACCCACTCCGGCGGCTCGGCGTGCAGCGGCCCGGAGGCCGCGTGGAGGTGGGCGGCGTCGTTGTAGCGGACGAGTCGCCAGCGCCGGCCGGTGTGGCGCCACTCGGTGATCGAGGTGTTGTCGACGTGCAGGCGCACCCCGTTGCCGTGCTCGGAGAGGCCGAGGAAGGAGATCAGCGAGGAGTCGATGACCCCGCCGTGCGAGACCACCACGACGAGGCCGCCGGGATGGGCGCGGGCGAGGTCGAGGAGCGCGCCGGCGGCGCGGGCGACGAAGGCCACCCAGCTCTCGCCCCCCGGCGCGAGCGGGAGGTCGGGCTCGTCACCCGGTGTCGAGGAGCGCCCGAAGCGGCGGGCGAGCTCGGCCCAGCTGAGGCCGTCGGCGACACCCGGCTCGCGCTCGGAGAGCGAGGCGGAGCGCTCGATCCTCGGGGCACCGAGCGCGGGGGCGATAATCTCCGCGGTCTCGTAGGCGCGCGGCAGCACGCTCGTCCACAGCGCTGCCGGCTCCGCGAGCTCACCGGTGGCGCGCAGCCGCTCGGCGAGCGCCTCGCTCTGCAGGCGGCCGAGCGCGGTGAGGCCGCGGCAGCTGCGGAGGCCACCGACGAAGCCCTCGGCGTTGCAGATCGCCTCCCCGTGACGGATGACGGCGAGGCGCGTCCCCGTCTCGATCCCGAGCGTGGGGGCGGCGGCGGTCACCCCGTCACGCTACAAGTGCGCGGCGCCGGCGGGTCAGCTGGTCGGCGGCGGCGTGCCGCCGAGCGGCACCGTCGCCTCCTCCATCCCGTAGCTGCTCTGGAAGAACAGCAGCGGCGAACGCGCCGGGGCGGCGCCGAGGTAGCGGACCTCGCCGACGACGATCACGTGGTCGCCCGCGGGGTGCTCGGCGGTGATCGTGCAGTCCACCCAGGCGAGCACCCCCTCGAGGATCGCGGCGCCGGAGGGCGCGGGGCCCCAGGAGATCTCCGCGAAGCGGTCGACGCCGAGCCGCGAGAAGAGCTTGGCCAGCTCCGCCTGGTCGTCGGCGAGCACGTTCACGCAGAAGCCCCCGGCGCGGCGGATCCGGGGATAGGTGGTCGAGGAGCGCGCCGCGCAGAAGGCCACGAGCGGCGGCTCGAGCGAGACCGAGGTGAACGAGTTGGCGCTCATCCCGACGATCTCCTCGCCGTCACGGGCGGTGATGATCGTCACGCCGGTCGCGAAGTTCGAGAGCACGCTGCGGAAGAGCTCGGGGGTCGCGGCTTGCGGCTCGACGGGGAGGCTCACCTGCGCTGGCGCCGGCAGGCGCGGGCGTGGCCGGGTCGCTCAGGCGAGCTCGTCGATGAAGTCCTGCAGCTGGCGCAGGTTGCGGCACTCGTACACCCCATCGCAGTGGCGAGCGTACTCGGCGATGATCGAATCGCCGCTGCCCCAGTAGGCCCGCGGCTCGGGGTTCAGCCACAGCACGCGGTGCGCGCGGCGTCGCAGCTCGGCGAGCTCCTCGGCGCCCGAGGAGTGGTAGTTGTTGCGCGCGTCGCCGAGGATGAGCAGGTCGGTCTTCGGGGTGAGCTGGCGGCCGTAACGCTCGCGGAAGAGCGCGAAGGCGCTCCCGTAGTTCGAGTGGCCGTCACCGTGCACGACGTCGGCCTCGCGCGCGAGGCGCTCGATGGCGTCGGCCATCGAGGTCGAGCGGCGGAGCAGGCCGGTCACCTCGTCGACGCCGTCGATGAAGACCGCGGTGCGCACCTTGGAGAACTCCGCCGCGATCGCGTAGACGAGGAGCACGGTGAAGCGGGCGAAGGAGGCCACCGAGCCCGAGACGTCGGCGAGGACGAAGAGCTCGGGGCGCGCCGGGCGGGGCGGGCGGAAGCGCGGGTCGAGGGGCACCCCTCCCTGGGAGAGGGAGCGACGGATCGTCGCCCGGAAGTCGAGCGGCCCCCGCCGGCCCCGCCGCCGCCGGCGGGCGAGGCGGGCGGCGAGGATGCGGGCGAGGGGATAGATCGAGCGGCGCATCGCGACGAGCTCCTCGCGCGAGGCGTGCATGAAGTCGACGTCCTCGACGAGGGGGCGGCGCACGCCGCGCGCGACCGCTCCCGCGCCGCGCCCGTCGACGAGGAGGCGGCGGATCTCGGCCTCGACGAGCTCGCGGAACTGCGCGGCGCGCCGGGAGAGCTCGTCCGCCGCGAACCGCTCGCGCAGCGCCCCCTGCCCGGCGAGGCCGAGGAGCTCCCCGGCACCTGCGCCGGCGCGCAGCAGCGACTCGAGGAGGCCCTCGAGGTCGACACCGCGCAGCGTCCGGTGCAGGTAGTAGGAGATGCCGACCGGGCGGGAGGCCTCCACCCCGCCGTAGAGCGCCACCGCGAGGCGCGAGGCGAGGCCGAGCGCCTCGGCGGAGCCGCTCACGAGCGCCTCGCGCAGCATCGCCGTGAGCTCGTCGGGGGTCGGCATCGCGCCCGGGCGGCCGCCGACGCCGGGCGTCTCGCCGCCCGTCGCCACCGGCAGGGCCTCCCCGTCGCCGCCGGTGAGCACCTCCTCGACGAGCGGCGGCGCGCCGCGCAGCGAGAAGAAGACCTCGAAGGCCGCCTCGAAGGCCTTGCGGTGCGCCGGCGACTTCACGAGGGTCGCGCCGAGCGCGCTCCTGAGGGCGGCGCGGTCGAGCAGCGGGATCTTCTCGACCGCGACCGCGGCGTCGATCGACTCGCGGGTGGAGACCGGCACGCCCGACTCCCGCAGCTCCACGATGAAGCGCGAGAGGACGTCGATCACGGGCCGGCCGTGCCCTCGGCGCCGAGGGTCGTGAGCTCGCGGGCCGCGGTCTCGAGGTCGCCCCGGTACTTGAGGAGGAGGTTGAGAGTGGAGCGCGTCGTCTCGGCGTCGGCGTGCTCGGCGCCGAGGATCACGAGGGTGCGCGCCCAGTCGAGGGTCTCAGAGATCGAGGGCCGCTTCTCGAGCTCGAGGCCGCGCAGCATCGCGACGACGCGCACCACCTCCTCGGCGAGGTGCACGTCGATCCCCGGCACCCGCTCGAGGACGATCGAGCGCTCCCGCTCGAGGCTCGGGTAGTCGAGGTAGAGGTAGAGGCAGCGGCGCTTCAGCGCCTCGGAGAGCTCGCGGGTGCCGTTCGAGGTGAGGAAGACGAGGGGGCGGCCGACCGCCTCGACGGTGCCGAGCTCGGGGATCGACACCTGGTAGTCCGAGAGCACCTCGAGGAGGAGGGCCTCGGTCTCGAGCTCGACGCGGTCGATCTCGTCGATGAGCAGCACCGTCGGCGTCGTCGAGCTGATCGCCTGCAGCACGGGGCGGGCGAGGAGGAAGTCCTCGGAGAAGATGTCGCTCTCCACCTCGGACCAGCTCGGCCCGGCGTCGCCGCTCGCCTGGCGCTCGACCTGGATGCGCAGCAGCTGCTTGCGGTAGTCCCACTCGTAGAGGACCTTCGCCTCGTCGAGGCCCTCGTAGCACTGCAGCCGGATGAGGCGCAGCCCGAGCGCCAGCGCGACGGACTTCGCGAGCTCGGTCTTGCCGGTCCCGGCCGGCCCCTCGACGAGGATCGGCTTCTCGAGGCGCGCCGCGAGGTAGACGATGGTCGCGATCTCCTTGTCGGCCAGGTAGCCGACCTCGGAGAGCAGGCGGAAGGCCTCGTCGATGGAGTCGAACCCGGGCGAGCCCGGGCTCACGCGCGAACCTGGCCGTTCCCCTCGATGACGTACTTCACCGAGGTGAGCGCGACGAGCCCCATCGGCCCGCGCGCGTGCAGCTTCTGCGTGGAGATCCCGATCTCGGCCCCGAGGCCGAGCTCGCCGCCGTCGACGAAACGGGTCGAGGCGTTGACGAGGACCGCGGCGGCGTCGACCTCCCGGCAGAAGCGGGTCGAGTTGGCGAGGTCGCGGGTGATGATCGCCTCGGAGTGGCCCGTCGAGTAGCGGGCGATGTGCTCGATCGCCTCGTCGAGCGAGTCGACGACCTTCACCGCCATCTTCAGGTCGAGGAACTCCGTCGCGTAGTCCTCCTCGGTCGCCTCCCCGGCGCGCGCCAGCAGCGCGCGCGTCGCCCCGTCGCCGACGAGCTCGACCTGCGCGAGCGGGCCGTCGAGGCGGGCGAGGAGCTCGGGCGCGACGGAGCGGTGGACGAGCAGCGTCTCCATCGCGTTGCAGACGCTCGGGCGCTGGGTCTTCGCGTTGACGACGACCCGCTCGGCGACCTCGAGGTCGGCGCTCTCGTCGACGTAGACGTGGCAGTTCCCGTCCCCGTCGATGACGAAGGGCACCGTCGCCCGCTCGAGGACCATGCCGACGAGGCCAGGCCCACCGCGGGGGATGAGCAGGTCGATGACGCCGCGCATGCGCACGAACTCCTCGACGGTCTCGCGCGCCACGTCCTCGACGAGGAGGACGGCGTCGGCCGGGAGGCCCGCCTTGTCGATCCCCTCGCGCAGCGCCGCGGCCACGGCCCGGTTGGACTCGAGCGCGCCGGCCGAGCCGCGCAGCAGCGCCGCGTTCCCCGCCTTCAGGCAGAGCGCGGCGGCGTCGGAGGTGACGTTCGGGCGGTTCTCGTAGACGATGCCGATCACCCCGAGCGGGACGCGCACCCGCCGCACCACGAGCCCGTTCGGCCGCACGTAGCCCTCGACCACCTGGCCGACGGGATCGGGCAGCTGCGCGACACTCAGCAGCCCGGCGGCCATCTGGCTCACCCGGCCGGGGTCGAGCGCCAGGCGGTCGACGACGGTCGCGCCCGCCCCCGACTCCTCGGCGCGGGCGATGTCGAGCGCGTTGGCGGCGAGGATCTGCTCGACGTGGCGTTCGAGCGCCTCGGCGGCGAAGGCGAGCGCGTCGTCGCGCTCGCGCGTCGAGCTCGCGGCGAGGGCGCGCGCCGCGGCGCGGGCGCGGGCGCCGAGCTCGCTCAGGGTGGAAGAAGCCATGCGCAAGGCTATCAACGCCCCGCCGGGGGGCCTCAGGACGAGGGGCGGCGGCTCACGGCGCCGACCAGCACGACGAGGTCGTCGCGGTGGACGAGCTCACGGGCCAGCCCGGCCGCGAGCTCGTGGGTCCGCCGCCCCCGCCACTGCTCCGCGTTCGCCGAGGCGAGGCGGGCGATCCCCTTGGCGAAGACCTCCCCGCTCTCGGTCACGACCTCGACCGCGTCGTCGACGCCGAAGGCACCCTCGACCGAGACGACGCCCGCGGGGAGGAGCGAGGCCTCCTGCTCCAAGAGCGCGCGCCGCGCCCCGGCGTCGACGACCACCCGCCCGACGGCCGGCAGCGCGAAGGCGATCCAGAGCTTGCGCGCCGGGAGGCGGCGCGCAAGCGGTGCGACCACGGTCCCGACGCCCGCCCGGCCGGCGACGGCGTCGGCGAGCACCCCGGGCCGCGTCGCGGAGGCGATCACCACCCGCACCCCCGACCACGAGGCCATGCGCGCCGCGGCGAGCTTGGCCGCCATCCCGCCGCTCGAGCGCACGCTGCCGGGGCCACCGGCGGCGAGCTCGAGCGCCTCGTCGATGGCGGTCACCTCCTCGACGAGGGAGGCGTCGGCGAACAGCCGCGGGTCGGCGTCGAAGAGGCCGGGGAGGTCGGTGAGGAGAACGAGAAGGTCCGCCCCGAGCAGGTTGGCGACGAGCGCGGCGATGCGGTCGTTGTCGCCGAAGCGGATCTCGTCGTCGGCGACGGCGTCGTTCTCGTTCACGATCGGCACCGCGCCGAAGTCGAGGAGGCGGAGCAGCGTCGTGCGGGCGTGCAGGTAGTGACGGCGGTCGCCGAAGTCGAGCGGAGCGAGCAGCACCTGGCCGCCGTGCAGCCCCTCGGTGGCGAGCGCGTCGTCGTAGACGCGCATCAGGCGGTGCTGGCCGACCGCGGAGAGGGCCTGCAGGGAGATCGGGTCAGCGGGGCGCCCGCCGGTGGGGCGCAGCGCGGCGACGCCGGCGGTGACCGCGCCCGAGGTGACGACGACGACCGAGTGCCCCTCGCGCCGCAGCGCCGCGACCTCGGCGCAGAGCTTTGCGACGGCGGCCTCGTCGACGGTCCCCTCCTCGGTCGTCACCGAGGAGGTCCCGATCTTCGCGACGACGATCATCGCAGCGCCTAGGTGTCGGCCCCGCGCCTCAGCGCTGGCCGTCGTGGGTGAAGACGAGGCTCCCGATGTGCACGGTGTCGCCCTCCTTGGCCCCGGCGCGCTCGAGCGCCCGGTCGACCCCGAGCGACTTGAGGCGCCGCTGCGCCTCGGCGATCGCATCGGGGTTGGTGAGGTCGCTCAGCGCCACGGCGCGCTCGGCGGTCCGCCCCTCGACGACGAAGTCCTCGCCCTGGCGGCTGATCGCGAAGCCCTCGGCCTCGGGGCGGTGCACGACGGGGACGGTCGAGCGCTGCGGGAGGGCGCGCCGCATCTCCTCGACGAGGGTCCCGAGGCGGCGGACGAGGGTCTCGACGTTCTCGCCGGTGACCGCGGAGATCGCGAACGCGACGTCCGCGGACTCCTCGACGGCGGCGGGCACGTCGGGCACGAGGTCGCTCTTCGAGCCGATCACGAGGCGCGGCCGCTCGAGGAGCTCGGGGCGGAAGTTGCCGAGCTCGCCGATCAGCACCTTCACCTGCTCGGCGGGCGGGAGCGGCGCCAGCTCGGAGAGGTCGGCGATGACGAGCAGCACCCGTGCCCGCTCGACGTGGCGGAGGAACTGGAAGCCGAGGCCCCGCCCCTCGCTCGCGCCCTCGATCAGCCCCGGGATGTCCGCGACCGTGTACTCGAAGGCCTCCCCTCCGAGCTCGCGGCGGACGACGCCGAGGTTCGGCTCGAGGGTGGTGAACGGGTAGTCGGCGATCTTCGGCTTGGCCGCCGAGATACGCGAGATGAGCGTCGACTTGCCGACGTTCGGGAAGCCGACGAGCGCCACGTCGGCGAGCAGCTTCAGCTCGAGGTTGAGCCAGCGCTCCTCCCCGAGCTCGGCCTGCTCGGCGAAGGCGGGGGCGCGCAGGCGGTTCGAGAGGAAGCGCGCGTTGCCCTTCCCGCCGCGCCCCCCGGCCGCCGCCACGAGGCGGTCGCCGGGCTCGGCGAGGTCGGCGAGCACCTGCCCCTCGAGGGTCCGCACCACCGTGCCGACGGGGACGGGGACGACCACCGCGTCGCCGCGGTGGCCGTGCTTGTTGGAGCCGCTGCCGTGCACACCGCTCTCGCCACGGCGGTGCGGGTGGTCGCGGAAGGAGAGCAGGGAGACGACGTCGGTGGTCGCCTCGAGGATCACGTCGCCGCCGTCGCCGCCGTCACCTCCCGCGGGACCGCCGTGGGAGACGTGCGCCTCGCGGCGGAAGGCGACCGCGCCCGCGCCACCGTTTCCCGCCTTGACGTGGATCTGGGCCTCGTCGACGAAGCCAGCCATCAGTGAGCCTCTCGCGGCGCGCAGCGCCGCGAAACGGGATCAGCCCTCGGCGGGGACGATGTCGACGAGGCGCCGCCCGGCGCGCGCGCCGAAGCGGACCGTGCCGTGGGTCATCGCGAAGAGCGTGTCGTCGTGGCCCCGGCCGACGTTGCGCCCGGGGTGGAAGCGCGTCCCGCGCTGGCGGATGATGATCGACCCCGCCGTGACGAGGCTGCCGTCGGAGGCCTTCACGCCGAGGCGCTGGGAGTTGGAGTCCCGGCCGTTGCGGGTGGAGCCGCCACCTTTGGTCTTTGACATCTAGGCCTCGCTTCGCGCCGCGGTGCGGGTCTTCGCACCGGCGATCTCGGTGATCTCCACCGTCGTGTAGTGCTGGCGGTGGCCGTAGCGGCGGCGCCGGCGGGCCTTGGCCTGGTAGGTGAAGCCGGTGATCTTCGGGCCCTTGGACTCCCCGGTCACGACTCCCGAGACCGTGTAGGCCCCGAGGTCGCCGGGCTCCACGACCACCTGCTCGCCGTCGACGACGAGGAGCGGCGCGAAGGTCACCGTCTCCCCGTTGCCCTCTGCGACGAGCTCCACCTCGACGACGTCGCCGACAGCGACGCGCGCTTGCTTCCCGCCGATCGAAATCACTGCGTACATAGGGCTGCCACCTTACCAGGGCCCCGGGGAGGGCCTCACCGGCGAAATCGAGCCCGAGGAGGGATCAGAGCTCGTCGCCGAAGACGATCCCCCGCCCCTTGCACATCGGGCAGGTCTCCGAGAGCGTCTCGACGAGGCCCTCCCCGACGCGCTTGCGGGTCATCTCGACGAGGCCGAGCTCAGAGATGTCGAAGACCTGGGTGGGGGTCTTGTCGCGCGAGAGCGCGGCGCGCAGCGTGCCGGTGACCTCCTGGCGGTTGCCCTTCACCTCCATGTCGATGAAGTCGATGACGATGATGCCGCCGATGTCGCGCAGCCGCAGCTGGCGCGCGATCTCCTCGGCCGCTTCGAGGTTGTTGCGGAAGACGGTCTCCTCGAGCGAGGAGGAGCCGACGTTCTTCCCGGTGTTCACGTCGATCACCGTGAGCGCCTCGGTGCGCTCGATGATCAGCGACCCGCCGGAGGGGAGCCAGACCTTGCGGTCGAGCGCCTTGTGCAGCTGCTCGTGGACGTGGTTGCGCTCGAACAGCGGCAGGCCCTCGGCTGCCGGGTCGTAGTACTCGACGCGGTCCGCGAGGCTCGGGTCGATGTCCGAGACGTAGGTGCGGACGAGCTCGTGGAGCTGAGGGTCGTCGATCACGACCCCCCGGTACTCCTCGGTGAGCTCCTCGCGGATCGCCCGCAGGGCGAGGTGCGGCTCGGAGTAGAGCAGCGCCGGCGCGGAGAGGTGGCGGGCCTTGTCGTCGATCTCCTGCCAGATCTCGAGGAGCTGCTCGACGTCGCGGCGCAGCTCGTCGGCGCTCACCCCCTCCGCCGCGGTGCGCACGATGAGGCCGTGGCCCGGGGGTCGGATGTCGTCGAGGACGCCGCGCAGCCGCCGCCGCTCGCGGTCGTCGAGGCGCTTGGAGATCCCAGACGCGCTCGAGTTCGGCACGAGGACGACGAAGCGGCCGGGAAGCGAGACCTCCTCGGTGAGACGGGCGCCCTTCAGGCCGATCGGGTTCTTCGTGACCTGGCAGACGATCGTCTGGCCGGGGCGCAGCAGGTGCTCGATGCGGGTCGCCCCCGCGTCGCGCTCGATGCCGTCGTCGCGGTCGTTCTGGACGTCGCCCCAGTACAAGACGGCGTTCTTCGGCGTGCCGATGTCGACGAAGGCGGCCTCCATCCCCGGAAGGACGTTCTTCACGCGGCCCCGGTAGATGTTGCCGTCGATCTGGTTGGCGTCGTCGGTCGCCCGCTCGACGTGCAGCTCGATGAGCGAGCGCCCCTCCAGCACCGCGATCTGGGTGACGTCGTCCTCGACGTGGACGCACATGAGGTAGCGGCCGACGGGGCGGCCGTTGCGCTCGCGGCCCTGGCGCCGCGACGAGCCGCGCTCCTCGGCGGCGACGCCGCCGCGGGGCGCACGGCTCTCGGCGGCGGGGCGCTCCTCGCTCGGCCGACGCCGTGGCGCCCTCGCCGAGGCGTCGCCGGCAGCCGCCTGCTGCTCACGGTGGCCGTTCTGTGCGGGGGGCGTCGCCGCCTCGGTGGGAGCGGCGCCGTTCGTGCCACGGGCGCCGCCGTTCGCGCCACCCGCACCACCGGGGCGCGAGCCGCCGCGGCCGCGGCCGCCACGTCGGCGGCGCTTCGGGCGGGGCGCCTCACCGCCGGCGGCGTCGGGTGCCGTCGGGCTGACGGGCGGCGCGGGGCGCGAGTCGCCGATCTTCGGGCGCGGGGGCGCCGCGGGGGCGGAAGCCTCAGCGGGCCGGGTGGCCCCCGCCGACAGGCTCGTCGGCCGCGCCGGGGAGTTCTCCGGCGGCACGGGCGCAGGGCCAGGAGGAACCTGGCCGATCGTGGAATCGGACATGGGAGGAATCCCTTCTCCTCGCCGCGCGCGGAAAAGCGGCGGCGGCGATCGTCGGCGCGCCTGCTCGCGACTGCGAGGCGGCGCTGCGGACGACGCAAGCGTTGCTGGGGGACGGGGCGGGCGGGCGGCGGGCGGACTCGGGCAAGGCGGCACCATCGGGCCGTGGCACGACGAGACGCGTGTGCCCGGCGGAGGCGGTGGTGGCGGCAAAGCCTGGGGGACGTCGCGTCCGACCCAGCCCCAGCGTGATCATCTCGAGGCGAGTGTACCGCCCGGCCCGGTGGGCGCCCGCCCACCCGTCGCGGCTCAGGAGCCCGACGGCAGCGAGACGGGCGGGAGGGGGTGCTGCGCGAGGTAGCTGAGGACCTGGCGGGCGACGGGCGCCGAGGCGGCGGCGCCGAAACCACCCTGGTCGATCTCGACGGCGACCGCGTACTGCGGCTTTCCCCCCTGCGGCCCCATGAAGGCGACGAACCACGAGGTCGGCTGGCAGCTGACGTCGCCGGCGCACGTCGTCGCCGTGCCCGTCTTGCCGGCGACGTCCCACTTGGAGAAGTCGAAGCCCGAGAAGGCGGCGTAGGCGGTGCCGCGCGCGTTCTGCACCGCGCCGCGAAAGCCGTCGAGCATCGGCTGGCGGGTCGAGGGGGGCAGGTCGACGCGCGACATCACCTTGGGGGCGATGCGCTTCACGAGCTGGCCGTGCGGGCTGACGATCGCGGCGGCGAGCTCGGGGGCGTAGCGGGTGCCCCCGTTCGCGAAGGTCGAGTAGGCCTCCGCGAGCTGGAGGGGGGTGACGAGCGTCTCGCCCTGGCCGAAGGCGAGCTCGATGTTGTACCCCTCGAAGTAGGTCGGGTTCGGGAAGGCCGCCGGAGCCTCGTGGTGCTGCTGAATGAGCAGCGCCGGCGATTCGAGCTGCCCGACGCTCGTGCCGGGGAGGTCGATCCCCGAGGCCGCGCCGAGGCCGTAGGCGGAGGCCGTCTTCTGGATCGGGGTCTGGCCGTAGCGCGCCCGGTCGACCCAGAACTCGGCACCGAGGTTGTAGAAGAAGACGTCGCTCGATTCGGAGAGCGCGGAGGTGACGTTCACCTCGCCGAGCGCCTCGTTGTCCGAGTCGTGGAAGGTCGTGGGCGGGTTGCCGATGGTGAACGAGCCGGTGTCGTCGTAGTAGGAGTTCGCGTTGATCAGCCCGACGTTCATCGCCGCCGTCGCCGTCGCGAGCTTGAAAGTCGAGCCCGGCGGCTGCAGACCGGAGACGGCGTAGTCGAGGAGCGGGCAGCTGACGTTCGGGTTCCCCGACGCACAGCCCGGCGGGTTGAGCCGGTTGTACTCGGCGGTGGAGATCCCCGGTACCCCGTTGACCCCGACGACAGACCCCCAGACGTTGTTGTCGTAGCCGGGGGCCGAGGTCATCGCGAGCACCGCGCCGTTGTTCACGTTGAGGACCACCGCTGCCCCCCACGGGGAGCCGAGCTTCCCGACCTGCCGGTTGAGGTCGTCGGTGAGCGTCCGCTCAAGGGCGGCGTCCATGTTCAGCACGACCTGGTCACCGGCGACCGGCGTCGTCTCGGTGGGGGCGCCGATCGAGTTGCCGGAGGCGTCGACCTCGAAGGTGTCGACGCCGGGCTTGCCGCGCAGCGCCGACTCGTACTGGGCCTCGAGGCCGCTCTCGCCGATGATGTCGTCGATGCTGTAGCCCTTGGCCTCGAGCGCCTTCAGCTGCTGCTGCTCCAGGGGGGTGCTGTTGGGGATCGCCCCGAGGTAGCCGAGGACCTGGGAGGCGAGGGCGTGCTGGGGGTAGGTGCGCTGGTAGCCGACGGTAACGGTGACGCCCGGGAAGGTCTGGGGGTACTGCTTGATGTAGAGCACGTCCTGGGCGGTGACCTGGGTGGGGCTGACCGGGAGGGGCACCGGCGCGGCGTTGGCGTAGCGCTCCGAGGCGAGCTGGGTGTCGATCGACTTCACACTGAGGCCGAGGAGGTGCGCGAGGCGGGCGATCACCTCGGGGTGCTGCTTCTCCTCCCCCTGGGCGAGGACGATCTCGTTGAACGCCTCGTCGCAAGCAAGGCACACACCGTCGCGCGTGAGGATCTGGCCGCGGGGGGCGGGGACCTCGACCGTCGCCGTCGTGTAGGCGCGCGCCACGCTGTTCAGCTGGGCCCCCTGCACGAGCTGCAGCGACCAAAGGCGGACGAGCAGCACCGAGAAGAGCGAGACGACGACGAAGGCCGTGACCGAGAGGCGCAGCCCGACGCGCGCCCCGGTGCGGTCAGAGGCGGTGCGCGTCGGGGCCGGCGGGGTGATCGCCGTCACCGGGCCGACGATGTCGTCGCTGCGGCGCACGGCGCGCACCGGCAGGCCGAGCGCGCTCTCGCTGTGGCGGTACCGCCAACGGCGCAGCGAGCGCCGGAAGCTCACGCCGCGCTCCCCCCGCTCGGGATGAACGAAGAGCTCGCCGAGCCGGCGAGCACCCAGCGCACGAGGACGAGCGTCGGGTAGGCGAGCACGAGCGCCCCGAGCGCGACGATGACCACCGCCGAGGCGGCGGAGGCGCCGAGCACCCCGTGCTGGTGCAAGAAGACGGCCGCGAGGGCGTAGAAGGCCGTGCCGCTGGCGCCAGCCGCGGCACAGGCGCCGACCCGGACGCTCATCGCGTCGCGGCTCGCAGGGAGCAGCCCGAGCAGGCCGACGCCGAAGCCGAGCACGGTGAAGGTGAGCGCCGAGAGGCCGAAGGGCAGCGAGACGACGAGGTCGGCGACGAGGCCGGTGACGAAGCCGACGACCGCGCCGCGCTCCGGCCCGCCGACGAGGCCGGCGGCGGCGGGGATGAGCACCATCACGTCGGCGTGCGCGCCGAGCACGACGATCTGGTCGAGCACGGCGACCTGGAAGACGACCGCCGCGAGGACGACGGCGAACAGCCGCAGCCAGCTGCGGGCGTTCACCGCCGGCTCCCGACTCTGGCGGTCCTCACGCCGGTGGCAGCCACTGCAGCACGGTGAGGAAGCGCAGCTCGGAGAGGTGGGCGGTCGGGGTCACGGTGACGACGACGTTGAGGCCGCCGGGGGCGGTGCCGACCGAGGCGACCCTGCCGACGGGGATCGCGGGAGGGTAGGCGCCGGCGTCGGCCCCGCTCGTCACGAGCTGGTCGCCGCGGCGCGGCGGGGTGGCCGCGGTGACGGTCTCGAAGGTGAGGGGGCGGCCCGCGCCGCCGCCGTCGGCGACGTAGAACGCGCCGTTCCTCGTGTCCTCGACGGCGATCGTCGTGCGGCTCGCCGTGAGGAGGGAGACGAAGGCCGTCGAGTCCGCGGCGGTCGAGACCCTGCCGATCAGCCCGCCGTCGGAGACGACGGGCATGCCCTTGCCGACGCCGACCGCGCTGCCGCTCGAGATCTCGACCTCGTCGGCGAAGTTGGAGGTGCTGCGCGAGATGACCTGGGTGAGGACCTGGGGCACGTTCGGGGCGAAGGGGAGGTGCGCGAGGCGGAGCAGCTCGGCGTCCTGGGCGCCGGCCGCGTAGGCGCGCCCCGCGGCCTGGTCGTCGAGCGCCCCGATCTCCTCGCGCAGCTGCGCGTTCTGCGCCTGCAGCGAGCCGTAGTGGAAGGCGGAGGAGACGACGTCGCCGAAGGGGTGGAGCACCGCGGCCGCGCCGCGCTGCAGCGGCGCGAGGGCGTCGGTCACCCCGTTGCGGACGTGGCCGATCCCATGGCTCGCCTCACCCCGGTAGTCGAGGGTGATGACGGTCACCGAGGCGAGGACGAGCATCACCAGCGTGACGCGCTGGCTCGTCTGGCGGTTCGCCGCCACGGGCTAGCCCGCGACGCTCAGCGACCGGAAGAGGAGATCAGCACCTGGCGGAGCGCCTCGAACTCCTCCAGGCACATTCCGCTCCCGAGGGCGACGCAGTTGAGGGGGTCGGGGGCGACGACGATCGGCATGTTCGTCTCGGTCTGCAGGCGGACGTCGAGGCCGTGCAGCAGGGCACCGCCGCCGGTGAGCACGATCCCCTGGGTCATGATGTCCGCGGCGAGCTCGGGCGGGGTCTTGTCGAGGGTGATCTTCACCGCGTCGACGATCGCCGCGACCGGCTCCTCGATGGCCTTGCGGATGTCCTTGGTCGAGGTGACGACGGTCTTCGGGAGGCCGCTCACGAGGTCGCGGCCGCGGATCTCCGCGTGCAGCTCCTCCTCGAGCTCGCACGCCGAGCCGAGCGCCATCTTGATCTCCTCCGCGGTGCGGTCACCGAGGGCGAGGCTGTACTCCTTTTTCACGAAGGAGATGATCGCCTCGTCGAGCTCGTCGCCGCCGATGCGGATCGACTGGCTGGTGACGATGCCGCCGAGGGAGATCACCGCGACCTCGGTGGTGCCGCCGCCGATGTCGACCACCATGTTCCCGGTCGGCTCGTGGATCGGCAGGCCGGCGCCGATCGCGGCGGCCATCGGCTCCTCGATGATGTAGGCCTTGCGGGCGCCGGCGTACTCGGCGGCCTCCTGCACGGCGCGCTTCTCGACGCCGGTGATGCCGGAGGGGACGCAGATCACCATCCGCGGCTTGGAGAAGCGGCGGGGGTGGACCTTGCGGATGAAGTAGCGCAGCATCATCTCGCAGATCTCGAAGTCGGCGATCACGCCGTCTTTGAGCGGGCGGATCGCCTGGATGTTGGAGGGCGTGCGGCCGATCATCCGCTTCGCCTCGACGCCGACCGCGAGCGGGTGGCCGTCCTTCACGTTGATCGCCACCACCGAGGGTTCGTTGAGCACGATCCCCTTGCCCCGCACGTAGACGAGGGTGTTGGCAGTGCCGAGGTCGACCGCCATGTCGCGGCCACCGAATCCGAAGGTGTTATCGGGCATCACGACTGCTCCAGGCTCGCGGCGACGCGGTGAAGGTTACGGGATCACCTCGGGACGAACAAGGCGCCTTTTCAGGGGCGAGCCGGCTCAGTCGAGGTCTGGGAAGAAGAGCGCGATCTCGCGTACCGCGGACTCGGCGCTGTCCGAGCCGTGGATGAGGTTCTCGGCCAGTTCCACTGCGAGGTCGCCGCGGATCGTACCGGGCGCCGCCTCCGCGGGGTTGGTCGCCCCCATCAGGGTGCGCACGATCCGCCAGGTGTCGGTCGGCCCCTCGACCACCACGACCAGGGCCGGCGAGCGGCCGATGAACTCGACGAGGCTGCCGAAGAAGGCGCGCTCGGCGTGCTCCGCGTAGTGCGCCTCGGCGAGCGCCTTGTCGATCACCCGGAGGTCACCGGCGACGAGATGGAGGCCCTTGGCCTCCAGGCGGCCGAGGATCTCGCCGACGAGCCCGCGCTCGACGGCGTCCGGCTTCACGATCACGAGGGTGCGGTTCATGGCCCGATCGACCCTAGTCGGCGGAAATACGTGCGAGCCGCGCCGACCACGTAGAGCGAGCCGGTGACGAGGACGAGGTCGTCGGGGCCGGCCTCGGCGAGGGCGCGGTCGAGCGCGTCGTCGACCTCGTCGGCGGCGACGGTCGCGATCCCGAGGCCGATCGCCGCCTCCGCGACGAGCTTCGCTGCCTGCGCGCGCGGCGATGCGGGCGCACACGCGACGAGAAGCGAGACGCGAGCGAGGGGGAGCTTGGAGAGCAGCTCCGCGGGGTCGCGCCCGCGCAGGCACCCGACGACGAGCACGATGCGCTCCGCGGCCGCGAAGTCCTCCTCGAGCGCCTGGCCGAGCACCGCCGCGCCCGCCGGGTTGTGCGCCCCGTCGAGCACGACGAGCGGTCGCCGGGAGGCGACCTCGAGGCGACCGGGGACCGTGACCGCGCCGAAGGCCTCGGCGACGACGGCCTCGTCGAGGGGGGCGCCGAAGAAGGCCTCGGCCGCGGTGAGCGCCGCGGAGGCGTTGTCCCCCTGGTGCGCGCCGTGCAGCGGGAGGTAGAGGCCGTCGTAGTCCCGCCCGGGCGTGCGCAGGTCGACGACCCGACCGCCGACGGCGATCAGCGAGCTCGTGCAGGCGAAATCCGGGCCGCGCCGCCACAGCGGCCCCGCCCCCACCGCGCTCGCCTGCTCGGCGACGATCTCGACGACCTCCTCGTCGGTCTCGCCGACGACGACGGTCGCCCCTGCCTTCACGATCCCGGCCTTCTCGCGGGCGATGTGCGCCGTCGTCGGTCCGAGGATCTCGACGTGGTCGAGGGCGACGTTGGTGACCACGGCCACCTGGCCGTCGGCGACGTTCGTCGCGTCCCAACGGCCGCCGAGCCCGACCTCGACGACGGCCGCGTCGACCGGCGCGTCGGCGAAGTGGCGGTAGGCGGCCGCGGTGACGAGCTCGAACCAGGTCGGCGGCAGCGCGCTCAGCCCGCGCGCGAGGACGAAGCCCTCGAGCTCCTCGAGGGCGACGAGCACGTCCAGCAGCTCGTCGTCACTGATCGGCTGGAGGTCCTTGGTGATGCGCTCGTTCATCACCTCGAGGTGCGGGCTGGTGATCGTCCCCACCGAGAGGCCCTGCGCCATGAGGAGCGCCGTGGCGAGGCGCGTCGTCGAGCCCTTGCCGTTGGTCCCGGTGATGTGGATGACCGGATAGGCGCGCTGGGGGTCGCCCATCGCCGTCATCAGCGCCCCGATGCGGGCGAGGGTCGGCTCCGCGGCGCGACCGGCGGCGCCGCGCTCGATCGCCTCGAGGTTGATGTGGCGGTCGAGCCAAGCGATCGCGTCGCCGAGCGAGCCGGAGTGGGGGCCGGTCAACGCGGCCCGCCGCCGGGCCTAGGAGGCGACGCGGCGAGCTCGCTCGGACTTCTCGCCGGCGGTGCGGGGGAGGAGTGTCGGTGCGACCCGCTCGAGCACGACCGACTGGTCGACGACGCAGCGGCCGACGTCGCTGCGGCTCGGGAGGTCGTACATCACCTCGAGGAGGACCTCTTCGAGGATGGCGCGCAGGCCGCGCGCGCCCGTGCCGCGCAGCAGCGCCTGGTCGGCGATCGCCTCCAGGGCGTCGTCGGTGATCTCGAGCTCGACGTTGTCGAGCTCGAAGCCCTTGCGGTACTGCTTCACGAGGGCGTTCTTCGGCTCGATGAGGATGCGCACGAGCGCTTCCCGGTCGAGGTTCGCGACGGCTCCGATCACCGGGAGGCGGCCGACGAACTCGGGGATCAGGCCGAACTTCAACAGGTCCTCGGGGAGCACCTGCAAGAGGAGCTGGCTCTCGTCGGGGCGCCGGTTGCGGCGGACGTCGGCGCGGAAGCCGATCCCGGACTTGCCGACCCTCGTGTCGATGATGCGGTCCAATCCGGCGAAGGCCCCTCCGCAGATGAAGAGGATGTTCGTCGTGTCGATCTGGATGAACTCCTGGTGGGGGTGCTTGCGCCCACCCTGGGGCGGCACCGAGGCGGTCGTCCCCTCGAGGATCTTGAGGAGCGCCTGCTGCACGCCCTCGCCCGAGACGTCGCGGGTGATCGACGGGTTCTCGCTCTTGCGGGCGATCTTGTCGATCTCGTCGATGTAGATGATCCCGGTCTCGGCCTTCTTCACGTCGTAGTCGGCGGCCTGGATCAGCTTGAGGAGGATGTTCTCGACGTCCTCGCCGACGTAGCCGGCCTCGGTGAGCGCCGTCGCGTCAGCGATCGCGAACGGGACGTTGAGCATCCGGGCGAGGGTCTGTGCGAGCAGCGTCTTTCCACAGCCGGTCGGCCCGAGGAGGAGGATGTTCGACTTCGCGAGCTCGACGTCGGCGTCGGCGTTGCCCGACTGCACCCGCTTGTAGTGGTTGTAGACGGCGACCGAAAGGATCTTCTTCGCCTGGTCCTGCCCGATGACGTAGTCGTTCAGGAAGTCGAAGATCTCACGGGGTTTGGGAAGATCCTCGAAGCTCACCTCGGAGGACTCGGCGAGCTCCTCCTCGATGATGTCGTTGCAGAGCTCGATGCACTCGTCGCAGATGTAGACGCCGGGACCGGCGATCAGCTTCTTGACCTGCTTCTGGGACTTGCCGCAGAAGCTGCATTTGACGAGCTCACCGCCATCGCCGAACTTGGCCACATCCCCTCCCAGCGGTCAGGCTGCGCCGACTGCCGACATGGACTCGACAACCTCGCGGCTCGTGATGACCTCGTCGATCACACCGTAGTCCTTGGACTCCGCCGCGCTCAGGATGAAGTCGCGGTCGGTGTCGCGTTGGATCTTCTCGATGCTCTGACCGGTGTTGTCGGCGAGCATCTCGTTCAACATGTCGCGCATCCGCAGGATCTCGCGCGCCTGCAGCTCGATGTCGGTCGCCTGACCGGCCGCCCCCCCGTAGGGCTGGTGGAGGAGGATCCGAGCGTGCGGGAGGGCGAAGCGCTTCCCCTTCGTCCCCGCCGCGAGCAGCACGGCGGCCGCCGAGGCGGCCTGGCCGAAGCAGAAGGTCGACTTGTCCGGTCGCACGTACTTCATCGTGTCGTAGATCGCGAACAGCGCGGTGATGTCACCGCCAGGAGAGTTGATGTAGATGTTGATGTCCTTCTCCTGGTCCTCGGACTCGAGGAACAGCATCTGCGCGCAGACGAGGTTGGCGACGACGTCGTCGATCGGCGTCCCGATGAAGATGATGCGCTCCCGCAGGAGACGCGAGTAGAGGTCGTAGGCCCGCTCGCCGCGTGACGAGGACTCGATGACCGTCGGAACCAGGTAGTTGTAGGCCTCCACGGTCAACCTTCCTCGCTGTCGTCGTGTGCGTGATCGTGGTCGTGACCCTCGTGGTCGTGGCCGTCGTGGTCGTGGCCGTCGCCCATCGGCTGCAGGTCGTGCTGCAGCTCCTCGCGGTCCATCGTCTTGCCGTCGGGATCGACGATAGCGATGTGGTCGAGGAGCCACTGCATGGCCTTGGCCCTCTGCAGCTCGGAGCGGAGGCCCGCCATCCGGCCGTTCTGCTCGATGGCCCGGCGGACGTCGGCGGGCGCCTGCTCGACCTGGCTGGCGATGCGCACGATCTCGTCGTCGATGTCGGACTCCTCGACGACGATCTCCTCCGCCTTGGCGAGCGCCCGCAGCGCGAGGTCGGCCTTCACCTGCTTGGTCGCCTCCCCCGTCAGCTCCGCGAGGAAGGACTCCTGGTCCTGGCCCATCGCCTGCAGGTAGTCGTCGAACGACGCCCGCTGCTGGTTCAGCCGACCGAGAAACTCCTCAGCGAGGTGCTCGCGCTCGTGGGTGACGAGCGTCTCGGGCGGCTCCTCCTCGACGAGGCCGAGGAGCGCCTCGAGGGCCTCCTGGCGGAGGGCGACGGTGGCCTGGTAGCGCTTCACGCTGTCGAGGCGGCTCCCGAGGTCCTCGCGGAGCTCAGCGAGGGTGTCGAACTCCGAGGCGTCCGAGGCAAAGGCGTCGTCGGCCTCGGGGAGCGTCTTTTCTCGGACCTGCTTCACCGCCACGTCGAGGTGAGCCGGGCCCCCCGGAGCGTCCTCGGCCTCGAGCTCGAACTCGTCACCCGCCTTGGTGCCGGTCAGCCGGGCGTCGAGCTCCTCGGTGATCCCGCCACTGCCGACCTGGTAGACGATGTCGTCGGCGGTCAGCCCGTCGGCGGGCTCGCCGTCGCGCGTCCCGTGTACGTCGATCGTCACGAGGTCGCCGTCGGCGACGGGGCGGTCGACGTCAGAGAGGGCGGCGAACTGGTCGCGCATCTTGTCGATCTGCGCGTCGATCTCCTCGTCGGTCGCGTGTGGCCGCGGCACGGTGATCACGAGCCCCTCGTAGCCGGCGACCGAGACCTCGGGACGGACCTCGACGACGGCGTCGAAGACGACGGGACCCTCGTCCTGGCCGGAGGTGACCTCGATCTCCGGAGGGGCGATCACGTCGAGGTCGGTCTCCTCGACCGCTTCCTCGTAGTAGCGCGGTAGGGCGTCGTTCAGCACCTCCTCGCGGATCGCCTTCTGCCCGAGGCGTACCTCGATGATGCGGCGTGGCACCCGGCCGGGCCGGAACCCGGGCACCCGAGCCTCTCGAGCGAGACGCTGAATCGTCTCCTCGTGCACCTTCAACACATCGGCTTCGTCAACCTCAATCGTGAGCTTGACCTTGTTTCCTTCTAGGTTCTCGGTTGAGGTGCGCATACGGAGGCCGAAGTGTACCGGTCGGGGCCACCTCCCCCGGGCGCCCCCCGCGGGGCCGACAACGAGCCCGAGTACGTTTAGGGGAGCGGGCTGTAGCGCAGCTTGGTAGCGCACCTGGTTTGGGACCAGGGGGTCGCGAGTTCAAATCTCGCCAGCCCGACCGTCAGTTGATTCGAAGTGCGAGGAGCGTCATGACGCGCCGTGCAGTCGGGATCGACGTCGGCGCCGAGACGATCTGGGCGGTCTCGTTCGACCTCGACGAGCGAGCGCGGCCGGCAACCGCCTGGCTCAGTCACCCCGTCGATCTCGTCGGCCTCGCCGAGCGTTGCGAGGGAGCCGCCGTCGTCGCAGTCGACGCGCCCGCCGCCCCCTCCGATCGCCCCCACCTCGGCGACGAGCGTCTCGCGAGCAAGTTCCAGGCGGCACGTTGCGGTGAGGTGGCGCTGCGCCGCCGTGGGATCGCCGTCCCCTGGGTCACCCCGCCGCGCGGCACGGTCCCGGCGCCGTGGGTGGCGACCGGATACGCGGTGTGGGAGGCGCTCTTGTCGCAGTCGCTCACCGTGGTCGAGACCTACCCGCACGGGATCTTCTGGCGGCTGTTCGGTGCCCCGATCACCCACAAGCAGCACCCGGCCGGGCATCTCCGGCGCATCGCGGTGCTGCGGGAGATCGCCCCCCTGCCGGAGGGCGTCGAGATGTGGTCCCACGACGGGATCGATGCCCTGGCGTGCGCGACCCTCGCCGTGCTCGTGGCCGACGGAGCCGGCGAGCGGGCCGACTGCACCGAGGACGGCGGATGGCCGACGCACGACGGCTCCTCGATCTGGCTCCCTCCAGCCGCCGAGAAGGCGTGAAGTACCCTTCTCGGCACCACGCGGGCGTAGCTCAATGGTAGAGCCCCAGCCTTCCAAGCTGGTCATGCGGGTTCGATTCCCGTCGCCCGCTCCAAGGGCCACGGACACAAGTGACCGATCCGCGACGACAGAACTCGTCGCCGAGGTATCCATATTCTGCCGAGGGGGTGTTTCACTCCGTCGGCAGAATGCCGTCAGGGTCGACCGGGGTCCCGGTCTCGTCAGGCCGTGCCAGGGGAAGGCGAGAGACGACGGTCATCGAACCGATGCCGGTTGCCCCTCCCTTCCCATGACGCTCTCCTCGGGAGAGCCGCGTGGCAGACAACGACTTGCTCGCCGTTTCTTCCTGCGGACCGAGGCGCGTCCGAGTCTGCGGCCGCTTTCCATCCGACCCCGGAGCGCTATGGCAAGTCTGTCGGATAAGTGACTGTGATCTCTTCGATCGACTGGGAGAAGTCGCGTCGATTGTTGGTGATGAATCGGTCGGCGGAGGCCGACACCGCCGTGGCGAGATGAACGGCATCGGCTGACCTCAACCCGTACAAGGCACCGAGCGCTACGGCAAGCGAGGCGATCGCCTCGTCGACAGGGCGCAGATCGAGCCGGGCGAGCAGCGCAGCGAGGGCCGCAACCTCGTCGTCGGCCGCGTCGCGCGTCGGCTTGGTGAGCACTTCGGGTAGGAGCAGCGTGGAGCCCACTCCTGCAAAGGTGCCGGCATCGTGAGGCGACTCTTCGGGGAACAGTGCCGCCACCGGAGTGCCGAGCGGATGGCCGGGCACGGCAGCGTAGATCAATACGTCCGCGTCGAACGCGTCCATCAGGGCCGCGCGTCTCGATCTGTCCTGATCGCGCTCACCAACTCATCGGCGCGGTCAGCCGTGATGCCCGATGCGCGCGACAGCTCGCGACGGCGACCAGCCTCGAGGAGCGCCCGGGTGTGCTCTGCCGTTCTCAGCACTTGCTCCGCGCGACGGCTACGAAGCGCGTCCGGCCGCACGACGACCGCTACCGGCCGACCGTGGCGAGTGATCGTGATCTCTTCGCCCCTGCCGACGCGGTCGAGCACTTCGGCGAGTGCTGAGCGCGCCTCGCTGATCGTCATCGTCGCCATGTACGTTATTGTACGTTGTCGTACGCAGACAAGACAGACGGCCAGAGCGA